>NZ_VIRS01000031.1 GCF_006912135.1 Cryptosporangium phraense
CCGACCCGCCACCCGGCGCAGCGTCGGCCGCCGGCGACGCGTCGGCCACGGCGGCGGACGCCTTCCCGGACGCCTTCGGACGCGGCGCGGCCTTCGGCGCGAGTTGCAGGTCAGTGGGCGCGAACGGCAGTTCGTCACGCCCGAACCGCACCACCACCCACTCGTCGGACGACGGATCGTCGAACCGGACAACCTGCCCGATCTGCCCGGCCACCTGCCCGGCGGCCGAGGTGAACTGAACCTTGGGCTTGCGTCCGGCCTCGACCTGCGTGCGGAGCGTGTCGAGGTCGGCAGTGGACAGCCCTCGGCTGCGGGTGGTCGGCATCCTGCCTCCTCCAAAGCGTTCTTGGGGGAGTTACTACCAGAGCCCCCCGACGAAACCGCGCACCGGGAAGGCCGACATCACAGGTACATCCCGGTCCGCTCCCCGTGCGTCCCCGGTTCGCGCCGCTCCGGCAGTGCCTCCCCGAAGAACACCTTGCCCCCGAAGTCGCCCTGCAACCGGTCGTCGAGCACGTCGGCGAGCCCGGTCATCACCCGGATCGCCGTCGACAGGTGCGTCGGCTGGAAGTCGGTGCCGAACACCGCGACCGCGGCCCAGACCGTGTCGTCTTCCAGGTACAGCCGCCCCACCGGCAGCGTCTTGGTGAGCGCCGACAGTCGCTCGTACAGCCGCTGCGTCGCCCGGACCTCGGTCAACACCGGCGACGACACCTCGACCAGCGGCGGGTCGTCGGTGATCCGGACGAACACCATCGCCGACCCGCTGCGGATCGCGATGTCGCCGTCGGCGTCCACCGGCAACTCGTCCACCGGGCGGGCCAGCAGCTCGGACACGACCGCCCGCACCCGATCCGGCAGCGGAGCCGACGGGTCGTGTGCGGCCGGAGCCGACGCCACACCGGTTCCGGGCACCCGCCGGGCCGCCCCCAACGGCGGCAGCTCCACTTCGCCTTCGAGAGCCGTCGCCGAGTACGTCAGGAACGCCGGGTGCGGGGTGCCGTAGACCTCCCGCAGCGTCCGGATCGCGATCGCGGCCAACCGGCCGGCGTCGGACGTCGGCATCTGCAGGCCGAAGTTGTCGGTCGTGCCGTCGACGACGCCGGGCGGCGACCAGCCGAGCGCGACCAGGTCGGCGATCGCGTGCCGGTCGAGCCGGTGCCCGGGCGGGAGCGCCGCGTTGCCGACGGCCTCGGCGTGCAGCAGGTTCTCGTCGAACATGACGAACTCGACCGTGTAGGTCGCGTCGCCGGTGCCGCCCGCGGTCGGGTCGAGGGTGAGGGTCAGCTGGGTCCCGAGCTCCAGCTCCCGCAGGGCGCCGGCGAGCGCGGTCCGCAGCTCGGCCCAGGCCGCCTCGACCTTCGCACCCAGGTCGACGGTCGTCGGGTCTTCTGGCAGCGGCAACGGCTCGATGATCGGCACGGACGACGTCTCCGAGGAGTCCCCGAGCTCGACGAACCGCTCCAGCACGACCCGGCGCAGCCGTCCGGTGTTCCGGCATCCGCGCAGGTAGGCGAGCTGGGCGTCCAGACCGCGAGGGGGCGTTTCGTGGTCGCCCAGGCCGGCGGCCCGCAGGCCGGCGACCACGTCGGCGCGGGCGTCGGCGTCGTTGGTCAGCCAGCCGTCACGCAGCACCGGCCAGGCGATTCGGACGAAATCGGCGCGCGGCACCGGTCCGAACGTGGCGCTCAGTGCCGCGGCCGGACTGCCCGCCTCTTCCAGCGCGAGTTCGCGCGCTAGTTCGGCGGCCAGCCTGGACGGCACTCGCGACCAGTCGAATCCCGGCATGGCGCCTCCTGTTTCACACGTCCCCACACGGGTGCGCCCCGCCACCCTAGTGCGGCCTCTCCTAGCGCCCATCAGACCACTGGACCCGACCAGGGGTATGACGCGTGGCTGACTCAACAATCCTTCCCTCGCGATTTCACCGCACACTCGTGCGGGATCGGACACGGAACCCACTGGTGAAGGAGTAATGAGAGTCATGCGGTTAGGGGGCGCTCTCCTGACGGCGGCTGCGGTGGCGACGATGCTCACCGGCTGCTCGTCGTCGGACGAGAGCAACGTTCGGACGGCGCTGTCCGAGTACGTCGACGGCTCCACCGCCCGGGTCCGCGACGGCGACCTCGAGGTCACGACGAAGACCAGGGTCACCAAGAAGGACAAGGACGGCAAGAAGAAGACGACGACGAAGACGTCGCACCACACCGCGCCCGACGTGAGCAGCGGTGACGGCTTCACGCTCGTGAAGAGCGGCGACCACTGGCTAGTCAGCGCCGGTATCTAGGAATCGCTCCACGGTCGCGACCTTGCTGGTCAGGCCGTCGGTGACGCCCGGGCGGATGTCGGCCTTGAGCACCAGGCTGACCCGCCCGGCCCCCTCGCCGGCGGCTTCGCAGGCCCGCTTCACGACGTCCATCACCTCGTCCCACTCACCCTCGATCGACGTGAACATCGCGTCGGTGTGATTTGGCAGACCACTCTCCCGGACGACCCGGACGGCGCGCGCGACCGCCTCGCCCACCGACTCGCCGGTCCCCATCGGGCTGACCGAGAACGCCACTATCACGTCAGTCCTCCAGGACGGTGTCGGAGACGCGGTCGGGGTCCCACCCCTCGGCCAGCGCCGCGATCTTGTCCGCGGCCTCCCGCGGGTCCGCTCCCGCGCCCACGGCCAGGCCGAGGAGGTAGGTGGTCAGCGGCGCGGCCGGCCGGGCGACCCCGTGTGCGACGTCCCGAGCCAGGTCCAGCACCAGCGATCGGTCCACCGGGCCTTCCAGGCCCAGGTCCACGGTGACCGCGGCCACCCAGTCGTCCAGCGTGCTCATCCGTCTGCCTCCTTCGATTCGGACGTCTCCCGAGCGAGCGTTTCGGCGATCCGGACGTCGTCGGCATCGTCGCAGTCGAGCCAGGGAGGTGCCCCGCCGGGAGCGGCCGTAACCCGGGCCAGCGAGAGGCGTCCGATCACCCGGCGAAGCGGCGCCCCGCCCGGTGTTCCCTGCTCGGAGACTGCGCCGGCCAGCGAAGACAGCCGGTACACCCCGGCCAGGTACTGGTCCCGTCCGGAACCGTCGACCAGCACCGCTCCGTCGGTCGACGCGGCCGCCGCACGCAGCGACGACACCACCGCCGGGGTGAGGAACGGCAGGTCTCCGGCCAGCAGCGCCAGCCAGGTGATCGGCTGCTGGGAGACGTCCACCAAAGCATTGAGACCGGCGGCCAGGGCCGCGACCGGGCCACCGCCCGGGGGGTTCTCGCGCACCACCAGCACGTCGGCCGGGGCCGGCTGCGGCGGACCCACGACGAGGCGGGGCGCCGCATCGGCGACGGCGGCGAGCACGCGGTCGAGCAGCGAGACGCCGGCGATCAGCAGGCCGGGCTTGTGGACACCGCCCAGCCGCCGGGCCTGACCACCGGCCAGCACCAGCGCCCCGTACGGATCCACGGATCTCAACGTACGCTGCATACTGTCGACCGCAAGGAGGACGCCATGGGCAGGGTGACCGGGCGCCGGCCGGTAATTCGGGTGAACGGCTCGGAACAGACCAGAAGGCCCGACACGCTCGTGGCCGAGGAACCGCTGGAGATCCGGGTCGGCGGCCAGCCGTACGCGGTCACGATGCGGACGCCCGGTGACGATGTGGACCTCGTGCACGGGTTCCTGCTCAGCGAAGGCGTGATCACGTCGGCTTCGCAGGTCGCCGGAGCGCGCTACTGCACCGGCACCGGCCCCGACGGTCAGAACACCTACAACGTGCTCGACGTGGCCCTGGCCGACGGAGTGGCGCCGCCGTCGCCGGACATCGCCCGGAACGTCTACACGACCAGCTCGTGCGGGATCTGCGGCAAGGCCTCGATCGATGCCGTGCGCACGCAGAGTGCGTTCTCGGTGGCCGAGGACCCGTTCCGGATCGGCGTCGACGTGCTGGCCAAGCTGCCCGACCGGCTGCGCGCCGCTCAGCGCGTCTTCGACCGCACCGGCGGGCTGCACGCGGCCGCGCTGGCCGGGGCCGACGGCGAGCTGATCGAGGTCCGCGAGGACGTCGGCCGGCACAACGCGGTCGACAAGGTGCTGGGCTCGGCGCTGCGCGCGGGTTCGACGCCGGCGACCGGGCGGGTGCTGATGGTGTCGGGGCGGGCGTCGTTCGAGCTGGTGCAGAAGGCGGTGATGGCTGGGGTTCCGGCGCTGGCGGCGGTTTCTGCGCCGTCGACGCTGGCCGTCGACCTGGCGGTCGAGGCCGGGCTGACCCTGGTCGGGTTCCTGCGCGGCGAGACGATGAACGTCTACACCGGCGAGCAACGGCTCGTCTTCTAACCGATCTCCAGGATCTCCGGTCCGTCGACCGGTCCGGTCGTCGGCGGCTTCCGTTTCTTGGTGGACGCCTGCTCGGCGTGCTTCTTGCGTCGCGGTCGCAGTTCGACGGTCGTGAGCTGCGCGAGTACCGAGCGGGGAGCCGCCGACAGGTAGTCGTTCGGGAGGACCAGGCCGAGCCAGCCGCCGACCGCGGTGCAGACGCCGCCACCGAGCGCGGCCGGGATCGCGGGCAGCGCGGGGTGGAGCAGCGTCGCGTCGTGGCCCCAGCCGATGAGCGCGGCGGCCGTGACCGCGACGACGAGCACGGCCGGCCAGGCCCGCTGTGCGCGACCGGTGAGCGAGACCGCGGCGTGCCCGGTGGCAGCTCCGATCACGACATAGGACAGGAGCAGGAACAGCGCTGGGAGTACGTCGGGACCATTTGTGGTCACCCAAGCGAGCGCGCTCTCGTAGAGCAGGAGCGCGAGGAACGCGGCCGCCCCTCCGACGGCCCAAGCCCGTGCCATGGCCCGGACGCTAGCGCGAACGCCGTTCGCAAGTCGCGCATTTGATCATTACGGTCGCGCGCTCGGGGAGAGCGACTGGCACGGCGCGCGGCGGTCGATGGCGGCAGGCGGCGCACCTCGAGATCGTCACGGATGCTCATAGCAAGCGGCCGGCCTCGGCCAGGAGCTCGCACTGGCGTCGCCAGTCGCCGGCCGCGAAGCCGATGACCAGGTGAGTCGCTCCGGCTCGGGTGTATTCGGCTATGCGTTCGGCGGCCTGGGCGGGCGAGCCGGTGATCGGGATCTTCGCGGCCCGCTCCGGGGCGTGCCCGTAGGCCGCGCTCAGCCGAGCGCCGATCTCGGCGGCGGTCGGCCCGCCGTCCCCGAGCATGCCGGTAGCCCCAATCGCCACCACCGGCCGCCCGCCGCTGCCCCCGAGACCGCCGCCGCCGGCGAGCTCGGTCAGGCGGCGGACGCCGGCGGCTAGTTCGTCGGCCTCGATCACACTCGGGAACCATCCGTCGCCCAAGGTCGCGGCCCGGCGGATCGCCACCTCCGACGCGTTTCCCACCCAGAACGGCGGCCTCGGCACCGCCGGGGTCAGCCTCACCTCGGCGCGCTCGTCGGGGAGGAACACCGGACGCCCGGCCAGCAGATCCGGCAACAACCGCAGCGCCGTGTCCGTCCGACGCCCGCGCTCCCGGTACGGAACACCGGCCGCCGCGAACTGCGCCGCCCCACCACCGGACCCGATCCCGAGCACCAGCCTGCCACCCGCCACCACCTGCAGGCTCGCCACCTGCTTCGCCGCCAGCGCCAGCGGCCGGATCGCCGGCACGAACACGCTGACGCCGACCCTGATCCTCGACGTCACGGCGGCCGCGACCGCCAACGCGACCGTCGGATCGAGCGACGGCGACCCGGTGGCCAGGTGATCGCCGTGCCAGACGCTGTCCAGCCCGACGTCTTCGGCGTGCGCGGCGGCCACCGCCAGATCCAACTCCCGCGGAAGAATCACTCCCAGTTCCATGACCCAGCACTCTCCGACCTGCAGCGCACTTGAGGTCAAGGGCCTACGGTCGGCGACGTGGACCTCGAGTACCTACGGACCCACCCGGAGACGATCCCGCGGCTGGTCGAGCACCAACGGATCCGGATCACCCCGCTCGGCGGCGCGAAGGGCGGCCGGATCGAACGCTGGACGCTCGACGACGGCACCGACCTGTTCGCCAAGGTCGCGGCCGAGCCCGACGACGGGCTCCCGGCCGAGGGACGCTCGCTGCGCTGGCTCGCCGAGCCCGGCGTCGCGGCCGTGCCCGACGTGCTGACCGCGATCCCGGAGATGCTGGTCACGCGGTGGGTCGAACGCGGCCCGGCCACGGCCGACGGCGCCGAACAGTTCGGACGCCAACTCGCGGCCCTGCATACCACCGGGCCGGCCCTCTTCGGCGCCGACGCCGACGGAGTACTGGCCACGCTCCCCCTCCCGAACACCCCCGAACCAGACTGGCCGACGTTCTACGTGAAACATCGGTGCCTGCCGTTCCTCCGCCTCGCCCGCGACACCGGAGCACTCTCCGCCGCCGACACGGCCACGATCGAGGCGGCCATCGGTCGAATCCCCGAGAACGCCGGACCCCCCGAGCCCCCGGCCCGGCTGCACGGCGACCTCTGGTCCGGCAACCTCCTACCGGGCCGGGTGGACGGCGTCGAGGCCTGGTGGCTGATCGACGCGGCGGCCTACGCCGGTCACCGCGAGACCGACCTGGCCATGTTGCAACTGTTCGGCGCCCCTCACCTCGACCGCATCCTCGGCGCCTACCAGGAAGCGACCCCGCTGGCCCCCGGCTGGCGCGACCGCGTCGGCATGCACCAGCTCCACCCCCTGCTCGTCCACTGCGTCCTGTTCGGAGCCGGGTACGCGGCCCAGACCGTCGCCGCGGCTCGGACGATCACGCGCTGAGGTTCTCGGTGATCCGCTGGAGCGTCGCCACCGTCGTCCGGTAGTCGTCGTCGGACAGGCCGTCGGTCGTCCGACGGCGGAGCGCGCCGACCTCCTCGCGCAGGCCCGCGAGCGCGTCCTCGCCCAGGGTGGTCAGCGCGTACGAACCCTGCACCCACCCCAAGCGGGTGAGGTCCGCGAGCGCCGATCCGAGGCCGAACGGCGCGAGCGAAGCCTCCAGCGCATCCTCCGACCGTGGTGCCTCGGCCAGCAGGTTCAGGACCTGCCAGTGCCGCCGCCCGACCCCCCGTGCTCCCAGCGCACGATCGAACGACTCGTCGATCAGCCGGTCGACGCTCTTCACCCAGTACCCGATCGGTCGCTCCATCGCCATCTCCATGTAATAAGACAACTAGTTGTATGAGAGTATGCACTCGATGGACGAGCCTCTGCACCAGATCGAGCGAGCGATGGTCGCGATAAGGCGCCGGGCGACCCGCCGCACACTCGCCGGCGCCCACGCCGCCGGCCGCCCGAACGACCCGATCTACGACGTCCTCGACGTGGTCGAGGCGGAAGCCGACGCGGCGACCGTCACCACCGTGGCGACCGCCCTCCAGGTCGACCAGCCCCGGGCCAGCCGCCTGGTCGCGGCGGCCGTCGAGGCCGGCCTGATCCGCCGGGTCGCCGACCAGTCCGACGGACGCCGAGCCCGGCTGGAACGCACCGACCAGGGCCGCGCGGCCGCCGAGCACATCCACGCCTACCGGAGGGACGTCTTCGACGGAGCGATGTCCGGCTGGTCCGACGACGACCGGGCCACGTTCGCCCGCCTGCTGACCAGCTTCGTCGCTCAGCTGCCGGGAACGACCAGGCCGCTCTCGTAGGCCAGCACCACGAGCTGCGCCCGGTCCCGCGCCGCCAGCTTGAACAGCAACCGGCTGACGTGCGTCTTCACGGTGTTCAGGCTGACGACGAAGTGCTCGGCGATCTCCGCGTTCGACTTGCCCGCCGCGACCTGGACCAGCACCTCCCGTTCGCGTTCGGTCAACTCGTCCAGACCGGCCGGAGCGGAGGTGACCGGGCGGGAGGCCGACCGCCGGACGAACTCCGCCACCAGGCGGGTCGTGACCCGCGGGGTCAGTAGGGCCTCGCCCTCGGCCACCACCCGGATCGCGGCGACCAGGCCCTCCGGCGGGGTGTCCTTGAGGACGAAGCCGCTCGCCCCGGCGCGCAGCGCCGCGAACACGTGCGCGTCCTCGCCGAACGTGGTGACGATCAGGACGCGGGCGTCGTCGACGACGTAGCGGGTGGCCTCGAGCCCATCCATGACCGGCATTCGGATGTCCATCAGCACGACGTCCGGGTGGAGCGCCCGGGTCTGGCGGACGGCCGTGGCCCCGTCGGCCGCCTCGCCGACCACGGTCAGGCCGGGTGAGGCCTCCAGCAGCACCCGGAACCCGGCCCGGATCAGCGCCTCGTCGTCGGCGATCAGGACGCGGATCGGGTCAGCCACGAGAGGCCCCGGTCGGGAACCGGGCCACGACCGCGAAGCTGCCGTCGGGCCGGGGACCCGCGACGAGGGTCCCGTCGTGCAGCGCGGCCCGCTCCCTCATGCCGACGAGTCCGAAGCCGGCGCCCTTCCGCGGCGGCTGCGGGTCTCCGGCGGAGTTCACGACCGAGACCGTGAGTTCATCGTCGTCGCAGGTCACGTCCACCGTGGTCGGGACGTGGCCGGCGTGCCGGACCACGTTCGTCAGTGCCTCCTGCACCACCCGGTAGGCCGACTCTTCGACCAGCGGCGGCGCACTCACCGCGCCGACGTGGAGCACGATGTCGTAGCCGTCGGCGCGCAGGCGCTCGACCAGCTCGGGCAGGTCGGCCAGCGTCGGGGCGTCGACCGAATCCTCGTCGCGCACCGACTTCAGCACCGTGCGCAGCTCGTCGAGCGCGGTCCGGCTCGCGGTCTCGATCGCGCCGAGCGCGGCGCGCGCCTCGTCCGGCCGTTGATCGAGGACCACCCGGGCGACCCCGGACCGCACCGCGATCATGCTCAGCGTGTGCGACACGATGTCGTGCACGTCGGCCGAGACCCGCAGCCGCTCCTCGGCCCGGATCCGGCGGTCCGCCTCGGCCCGCAGCCGCTCCTCGTACTGCCGCCGCGTCTGCACGACGTACCCGGCCAGCCAGGCCGGGATGGCCAGGACCAGCTGGACCGCGTCCTGCTCGGTACCGGGGTGGATCGCCATCGCGATCAGCTCGCTCGCGGTCACCGCGGCGACCGCTCCGCCGGCGATCGCCAGCGATCGCCGCCACGGCAGTTGGTCGGCCACCGTCAGCACGGCGACGACGAGCGCGGGCCCGGCGTTGCTGACGTACAACGTGAAGCGGACGTCGCTCAGCGCGCCGACGATGAGCACGGCCGACACCGCGGCCAGCACCAGCACGGGGGCACGGCGCCGGAGGGCCAGCGGCGCGGCCGCCAGCAGCCCGAGCCCGACGATCGCCGCCGTCGGCCCGTGACCCGACGCCGCTCCGGCCAGGATCGGCCCCGTGTAGAGCACGAAGCTGCCCACGGCCAGGGCGACGTCGATCAGCCCGATGTTCGGCTTCCTCATGCGATCGACGCTAATGAGCACCCTGGTAGGGGGTCGTCACTCCAGAGAATGACGGCACTGATCACCACCTGGTGCGACGCCTCGACGGCCGCCCGGCGCCAGGGTCGACGGCATGACTCCTCGACTCTCTCGTCCCGCCCTCGTCGTCGCCGGCGTCTCTCTCGCGGCCGGGCTGCTCAGCGGCTTCGCCCTCTACGGACGCTCGCCGGAGAAGGCCCACGTCGACGGCACCGCCGCCTGGATTCCGCACTTGATCATCACCGCGGTGGTCGTCGTCTGGTTCGTGCTGGCCGCTCGTCGGAGTCCGTACGGGTGGCGGGTGGTGCTGGCGCCGCTGGCCCGGGCGACCAGCCAGCGCGTCCTGGCCACGTTCCGCTCGGTCGCCGGTCCGGTCGGTCTGCTGCGCTGTCTGGCCGTCGCGTTTCTGCTGTTCTTTGAGGCGTATCTGGCCTGGCGGATCGGGACCCAGGTGATCGCCGGGCTCGATCCGAACTTCACCGCGAACGCCTGGGGCGGCCCGGGTTACGTAGGCGCGCTGTACTGCCACTACATCGACGGCGCGCTGATCTGCACGGTGTGCCACCTGCTGTTGATCGCGGTGACCCGGCCGTCACGTGACCGGCAGCACCAGGACGCGTAGGAGGCGCTCGGCGTCGGCGTCCGGGTCGTTGGTGAGGCCGGTGTGCACCGGCCCGGGCTGGATCACCGTGCTCCGGGGCGCGGTGAGCCAGCGGAACCGGCGTCCGATGTCGTCCTCGCCCGCCGGACCGGTGGGCGAGGGCGAACACGTCTCCGCGGCCGCCTGCAGCGCCCGTTCGATCGCGTCGAGGTCGGCGGCCGGGTCGAGCGCCCGGAGGCGGTCGCGGTCCAGGTGGACGCGGGAGCCGAGGTAGCTGAGCGGGCGGCTGTAGAGCAGCACCCCGGCATTGATCGACTCACCCCGCTCGACCCGCGGCACCACCCGCAACACCGCGTACTCGAACACGTGCCGCTGAGCCGCCCCGGCGGCCGTCACTTCGACCCCTCCAGCCAGGCCGGACGCTGCGAGGCCACGCCACGGCGGGTGCCGCGGGCGGTGGCGGCCTGCTCGACCAGCGGCGGGAGCCAGGCCGGGCGGGCGTCCAGGCGGGCCTGCAACCGGCCGACGTAGGCCTCGCGGACCGCGTCCACCGAGTCGAAGCCGGGTTCGTCGGCCAGCCAGACGTCCGGGACCTCGTCCACCGCGGCCCGCAGGGCCTGCTCCGTCACCAGCGGACTCAGCGCAGCGTCGGCCGCGTCGAGGGCGGCCGGTTCGCCGCCGGCCGGAGCGCACGCGATCAGCGCGTGCTGGGACGCGTCGTAGGGCCGGTCGGCCGACTTCGCCGCCCCGGGCCAGTTGTGGTGGAAGGTCAGCGTGGCCCCGTGGTCGATCAGGTACAGATGGCCGTGCCAGTAGAGCATGTTCGGGTTCCGCCACGAACGGTCGACGTTGCCGACCAGGGCGTCGAACCAGAGCACGCGGCCGGCCAGTCCCGGGTCGACGCCGAACGCGGTCGCGTCGAAGTCCAGCGCCCGGGGCAGGTAGTCCAGGCCGAGGTTCAGCCCGGCGCTCGCGCGCAGCAGGTCCTGCACCTCCTGGTCGGGCTCCCCACCCGCCAGCGCGGGATCGACCTCGACCGTGACCAGGTCGGGCACCGGCAGGCCGAGCGTTTTCGCCAGCGTGCCGCAGATGATCTCGGCGATCAGCGTCTTCCGGCCCTGACCGGCGCCGACGAACTTCACCACGTAGGTTCCGAGGTCGTCGGCCTCCATCAGGCCGGGAAGCGACCCACCCTCGCGGAGCGGCGTCACGTAGCGGACGGCGGTGACATGGGGGAGCACAGTCCCCGAGCCTAGGCCGCGCCTACGGGACGACGATCCGATAGTGCGTGGTGAGCCGCCCGTCGTCGGACAGGACGTGGAACGCGATGCTGGGTGGCAGGTCGAGGTCCATGACCTGGTCGCTCTCCCAGGGCAGTAGCAGGGTCGAGACGACGCCGGGGGCGATCAGCAGCGGCCGGCCCGCGAACGTGGACGCCGCCGCGGTGTGCGCGTGACCGGTGAGGACGGCTCTCACCTGGGGAAAGTCGGCCAGCACGGTAGCCAGGCGCCGCTCGTCGCCCAGCTTGATGGCGTCCAGATAGGGCTGGTGCACCACGACGGGCGGGTGGTGGAACGCGACCAGGGCCGGGACGTCGTCCGGGAGGTCGGAGAGGGTCGCGGTGATCCAGGCGAGCGTCTCGTCGGCGAGGCGCCCCTCGCTGCGGCCGGGGATCGACGAGTCGCAGAGCAGGAGCGCGGTGCCGCCGACGTGGTGCAGCCGGTTGATGGGCTCGTCGGAGCCGCTCGGGTCGCCGTGCAGCACCGCGCGGTAGGCCGGGCGGCGGTCGTGGTTGCCGGGGCAGTGCAGTAGGCGGTCGCGCCCGGCGAACAGCTTGGCCGCCTCCTCGTACTCGGCCGGTTCGCCGTGGTCGGCGATGTCACCGGTGACCAGGATCGCGTCGACCGGGCGGCGGAGCCGGTCGAGGTAGTCGAAGACGGCGCCGGCCCGGCGGGCGGCGCGCGGGCCGCCGTCGAAATGGAGGTCGCTGACGTGCGCGATCAAGGTCATGAGCGGCAGCGAAGCACGGACCGGCGCGGTCGATCGGCCGTTTCACGGGAAACATGAACTCTCGGCGAGCGCTGCCCGTGCCTGTTGGGCCCGGCCGGGGCGGTGAGGGCGCTCCGGCCGGGCCCGTCGCCGCTTGCGACGGCGGTCGCAGGCGGACGACAAGCCGACTGCAAGCGGGTCCGCGCAGTGTTCCGGGTGTCACCCCGACCCGGAAGGAATCCCTCATGACCCGCCCGATCGACGTCCGCCCCCGCACCGCAGGCGAGCCCGTTCCCGACATCATCGGCATGAAGCTGGCCCACCGCGTGATGCTCGAGGACGCGGCCCGGCTGACCGCGCTGGCCGAGGCCCTGGCGGCCGGCCGCACCCGCTGCGACGCGACCCGGGCCAAGGCGGTGGCCGCGTACGTGACGGACTTCGCCGACTCCGTGCACCACCACCACACCGCCGAGGACGACATCCTGTGGCCGGTGATCGAGGCGTCGGCCGGGCCGCACGTCGACCTCACCGCGCTGACCGACGACCACAGCGCGCTCGACCCACGGCTGGACCAGCTCCGTGCGGCGGCGATCCGATTCGCGGCGAGCCCGGGCGAGGACACCGCGACCGTGCTCGCGGTCGGCCTGGCCGAGCTGCGTGACCTGCTCGACGAGCACATCGCCGACGAGGAGGTGTCGGTCTTCCCGGTGATCGAGGAGTACGTGTCGGTCGCGAACTGGAAGGAGGTCGAGACGCGGATCCAGAAGCGCGCGTCGCTGACGTTCGAGGCCCCCCGGGTGGTCGCGGCGATGACGCCCGAGGAGTACGCCGCTCTCCGGGCCGAGGCCCCGCTGCCGATCCGGATCATGATCAAGCTGCTGGTCCCTCGATTCGCCAAGCGCGAACGCCTGGTCTTCGCCGGGTGACGCCCACGCGGGCGTCAGAAACCGAGCGCTCGGAGTTCGTCCGCCACCCGGTCGTGGACCCGCTCCGCGCCGGCCCGGTGGGCGGCGGCCGCGGTGGTGTCGCCGAGCAGGTCGGCCACCGCGGCCAGCGCGTCGTCGACCGGGCCGACCGGCATCGTGCCGGAATCGAGCCCGGCGACCCGGCCCGCGTACGGCACCAGCGCGTCCCGGGCGGCGGTCGCCTCGGCCACGTCGCCGAGGCGGACGGCCGTGTGCGCCCGCAGCGCCATGGTCACCAGCCAGTAGTAGTCCCGGGCGACCGTCGGCGCCCGGACCGGCCAGGCGGCCCGCGCGTCCGCCTCGCGCCCGGCGTCCAGCAGGATCAGGACCACGACCTCGGTGAGCGCGCCCGGCAGCGCGCCGTGCAGCCAGATCGCGTCGGCCTCCATCGGCGAGAGGTCGCCGCGGGCGAACCCGGCCGCGAAGCGGCCGACCATCGCCATCAGCCCACCGTTCGTCGCACCCGCCTCGGCCAGCCGGGCCGCGACCGTCTCGTACCGCTCCCGGCCCTCGTCGAACCGGCCGGCGAGCACCAGCAGCACCCCGGAGAAGATCCCCAGCACCCCGACCAGGTGCCCCAGCTGACCGCTGTTCGACAGCGCGATCGCCTGGTCGACGTGCGCTTTCGCCTGCACCAGGTCGGTGTGCGCGGCCGCGGCCAGGAACAACAGCCAGTGCGCGACCGCCTGGTACTCCACCAACCCGGCCGCGGTCGCGACGTCGAGCAGCTCCGCGGCCAGCGCGTCGCGCTGCTCGACCAGGTCCGGCCCGAGCGACTGGTACGTGCGCACGTTGAGCGCCTCGCACAGCAGCCTCGGGTTCCCCTCGGCCCGGGCCAGCTCGAGCGCTTCCGCGCTCGCGCGCAGCGCCTCGTCGTCGTCCTCGCCCTCGATCTCCCGGAACAGCGCGGTCAACAACGTGATTCGGACGCTTCGCGGAAGCGCGTTCCCGTCCTCTAGTTTCACGTGAAGCAGCTCGATCAGCTCGGGGCTGACCGTGCTCTGATCGCGGACCCGCCACACGAGCGGGGCGTCCCAGGCCGCCAGCGCGGCGACCAGACGGTCGTCGTCACCGCGCCCGACGGCGATCCGGACCGCGGTGTGCTGCTGGGCCCGCGCGGTCACCGCGTCACCGGCTCTGGCGTGCGCGGAGATCGATCCGAGCAGCAGGTCGAGCAGGTCCGCGTCGGTCCGGGTGCCGGACAGGTCGTGCAGCCGGACCGCGGTGGCCCACTGGCGGGCGGCTTCACCGAGTGCGCCGAGCGACTCGGCCGCGCGGGCCGCCGCGACGACGTACCCGATCGCGTCGTCGGCCGTGGCGGCACTCGCCGACGCGACCGCGTGGTGGGCGAGCGTCGTCGCGTCGGCCCGCTGGGCGGCCAGCGTCTGCAGCGCGGCGGCGTGCAGGCGGGTCCGGCGCAGGACCGGGGTGTCGGCGTACAGCGTGTCGCGGATCAGCGCGTGCGCGAACCGCACCCGGCCCGGCGCCGGCTCGTCGAGCAACCCGGCCAGCACCGCGCTCTCCAGGGCGTCGATCACCTCGTCGGGATCGCGGTGGGCGACGTCGGCCAGCAGGTCGACGTCGACCTCACGACCGAGGACCGCAGCCTGACGCAGGACGGTCACCGACGGACCGGGCAGCCGGGCGATCCGGCGGCGCAGGACGTCGCCGACGCCGGTCGGGACCGTCTCGCGGGCCGCCGCGGTGCCCTCGGCGGCCATCAGCCGGGCCAGCTCGCGGACGAACAGCGGGTTGCCGCCGGTGCGCTCGCGCAGCAGCGCGATGACCTCGCCGTCGACGTGCGGAAGCCCGGCGGTGCGGGCGAGCTGCTCGATTCCGGTGTCGTCGAGGCCGGTCAGCGACTCGCGGTGAGCGCTGGCGACGGCGAGCGCGGCGCGGGTGGCGGCGAGCTGGTCGTCGGCCTCCGAGGCCCGGTAGGTGGCGAGCACGACGACCGGCTCCGGCCCGATCTGGTCGACGATCTGGCGCAGCAGTTGGAGCGTGAGGCCGTCGGCGCGGTGGACGTCGTCGAGCACGACCAGGACCGGGGCGCGCTCCGCGGCCGCGGTGACCTGCGCAGCCACCGCGCGGGCCAGCCAGAACGCATCTCCGGCCGAGCCCTCGGCCGGTCGGTCGGCGAGCAGGGGCGCGAGTGACGGGTGGTCGGCGTCACCGGGGAGCGCGCGGACGACCTCGCTCCAGGCCCAGGCGGGCGGAGCGCCGTCGACCTCGGGGCAGCGGCCCCAGGCGATCTGCCAGCCCTGGCTCCGCAGGTGGGCGGTGATCGCCTCGGCGAGGGTCGTCTTGCCTGCCCCGGCCTCGCCGGCGATCCAGACGACGCCCGCACCGGCCCGGCCGTCGATGGTCTGAAGAATGCGGCCGGCCGCCGGGGAGGGCGCGGGGTCGCCGGACGCTGGGGTGGCCGACGCGGGGGTGGCGGACGCGGGGGCAGCCGGGTCGGGGGCGGCCACGCGGGCCGGGCGGGCCGGGCGGGCTGGGGCGAGCAGATCCGGGGACTGGGCCAGCATCGCCGACTCGAGATCGCGCAGCGCCGGGCCGGGATCGATGCCCAGTTCGTCGGCCAGGTGGCGGCGGGCCCGGCGCAGCGTCGCCAGCGCGTCCGCCTGACGTCCGCTGCGATAGAGCGCGAGGCTCAGCAGCCGGACGGCGTCCTCGCGGGTGGGGTGGTCGTGCAGGTGACGTTCCAGGTCCGGCACGAGCACTGCGGCCTCGCCGAGCGCGAGCTCGGCGTCCGCCCGGCTCTCCAGGGCCACCAGACGCAGACCGTTCAGCCGGGTGATCTCGGGACCGGCCCAGGACGTGTCCGCGGCCTCGGCGTAAGCCGGGCCGGACCAGCAGTCGAGCGCTTCGGTCAGCAGTGCACTGCGGGTCGCCGGATCGGCGGTGGCCTGGGCCCGGGTGAGGAGCGCGTCGAAGCGCCAGGCGTCGACCGCGTCGTCGGGGAGCGCGAGCGCGTAGCCCGGAGCGGCGCTGACCAGGACGGTCGCGGCCGTGCGGCGGGCCCGGTCGGGCTCCAGCGCGCGTCGCAGGTGGGAGATGTGCACCTGGAGCGTGGCCAGGGCCTTGGGCGGCGGCTCGCCCTCCCAGAGGTCGTCGATCAGACGGTCGGTCGAGACCACGTGGCCGCCGGCGACCGCGAGCCGGGCGACGACCGACCGCTGACGAGGTCCACCCAGGTCAACGGGGACGCCGTCGAGCGTGGCCCGCACCGGACCGAGCACCGACAGCGAGGGGGTCACGAGTGGAGAACATAACCCGGAACGGGTTCAGACGGTCGGGTCGGCCGGAATGCTCAGGCAGGACAGACCGCTGACGTCGAGCCAGGTGCCGCTCGGGGTGGTGACGAGGCTGAGCAGCTCGGAGCCGCAGCCGCGACAGCGCATGACCAGGCCGGGCCCACCGAAGTAGACGCGGGTGTCGGCGAGCATCGACGTGCGACCGCACGTGGAGCACTGGCCGCGGACGGTCGTCGGCTCGACCGCGAGCAGCTCCTGGAGCGGACCGGCGGCGGCGTTGCCGTCGACGTAGCCGTAATCGGTCTCGGTCTCCACGGGGGTCATCTTGCCGCGTGCGGGAGCGGCCGTCGAGCGTCAGTTGTCCGTGTCCGTGGGGTGCAGGCGTTTACTTCGGCTGAGCAGGGCAGCGACGGCGGGCGCCAGCAACAGCATGACGAGCAGCCGCAGGACCTGGACCGTGAGGATCAGCGTGGTGTCGGCGCCGGTGCTGGTGGCGGTCGCGAGCACCGCGTAGAGGCCGCCCGGTGTCGTGGCCAGGTAGCCGTCGAGCGGGGACGCGCCGGCCAGGCTCAGCAGCGGGATGCCGACCGCGGCGGTGGCCACGATCAGCGCGACGACCAGCGTGATCGCCAGTGGGAGGACGCGGCGGACGGCCTTGAGGCTCTCGCGGGTGAACGAGAGGCCGACCTGGAGCCCGATCAGCGCGTAGGCGACCTGTTCGACGGGGCCGGGCACGGTGGCGTGGGCGGAGAGGCCGGTGGCGGTGAGGACGGCGGCCAGGACCATCGGGCCGAGCAGGGAGACGGCGGGGATTTTCGGGAGATATCTCGCCAGGAGGAGGCCGGCGGTCACGCAGACGGCGGTGAAGAGCAGGCTCCCGTGCTGGGTGGGCAGTTGAGCGGGGCCGTGGTGGCCGGCCGGGAGCGCGCTGGCCACCGCGGGCATGGCGACGACGATGATCAGCACCCGCAGGTACTGGACGACCGCGACGACGCGCTGGTCGGCGCCGAGTT
This sequence comes from Cryptosporangium phraense, assembly GCF_006912135.1. NCBI lineage: Bacteria > Bacillati > Actinomycetota > Actinomycetes > Cryptosporangiales > Cryptosporangiaceae > Cryptosporangium > Cryptosporangium phraense. The sequence continues at coordinate 17,204 of NZ_VIRS01000031.1, forward strand.
CCGAACTGATCGCGGTGAGCCCCGACGCACCACCGGCGACCAGGGAGAACGACCCGGTGATCGGGTCGAGGTCTCGGTGCAGGCCGAGCAGGATGCCGCCGAGGACGCTGATCACGAGCGTGGCCAGGGTGGCGGCGAGAACGATCAGCCAGTCGCTCGCCAGCGCGCCGATCGCGCTCGGCTGGACCAGTGCGCCGATCAGGACGCCGATGCAGGCCTGGGCGAGCCGGTTGGCGAGGCTCGGGAGTTTGACCGGCGGATGGTCGGGCCAGCGGGACCGGAACGGACGGACCGAGACCACGACGCCGACCAGTAGCGCGGCGAACAGGGTCGCGGAGGGGAGCCCGAGGGCGGTGAACGCGTAGGCGAGGGCGGTAGTCGCGGCGGCGACGAAGATCCAGGTTCTCAGCGTGGTTTCTTCTCCGAGCGAAGCGTGGTTCTTTTCGGGGCCAGCGCGTTTTTTTAGGGCTGGACGAGCCGCCGGAGCCAGCGGGCCTGCCATGGGGTTTCCACGGCGTGGCGGTCGTATTCGCGGCGGACCCAGGAAACCGCTTCGGCCGGAGGCAGGCCGTCGAGGATGGCCAGCGCGGCTATCGCGGTGCCGGTCCGGCCCCGGCCGCCACGGCAGGCGACCTCGACGAACTCGCCCGCATGGGCGCGACGGAGTCCCTCGGCCAGCGCGTCGATCGCGTCGGCCCGGTCGCGGGGGATCCAGAAGTCGGGCCAGTCGATCCGGCGGTGCGGCCAGGGTGGGAGCGGGCCCGGGGCGAGGGCCAGCAGGAAGTCGGCCGGCGTCTCAGGGGCGTCACGCAGGCGCCGACCGCGAATTCTGGCGCCGGACGGCAGTTCCATGGCTCCATTTTGTCAGGGGGTCTGGGCACTCTGTCGGCGTGACTGAGCCACAGCTGATTCGGGCCGGGTACGACTCTCTCGCCGTCGACTGCGCCGATCATTGGGCCGACGAGCTCGACACTCGCCCCGTCGACCGCGCGATCGTCGACGCGTTCGCCGAGCTCGTCGGCAGCGGCCGAGTGGCCGACGTCGGGTGTGGGCCGGGGATCAAGACCGCTTATCTGCACGAGCGGGGCCTCGACGCGTTCGGTATCGATCTGTCGCCACAGATGGTCGCGGTCGCTCGGGAGCGGCATCCGCACGTGCGGTTCGAGGTCGGCACGATGCTCGCGCTCGACGTCCCGGACGCCTCGCTGGCCGGCGTCGCGGCGATGTTCTCGATCATCCACGTCACCGAAGACCGGCTGCCGACGGTGTTCGCCGAGTTCGCGCGGGTGCTGGCGCCGGGCGGCCAGGTGCTGCTGGTGTTCCAGACCGACGCCGAGACGCTGCACAAGTCCGAGGCGTTCGGCCGGCCGATCGACATCGACTTCCTGAGGCACCCGGTGGAGCTCGTCGTCGACCTGCTGTCCGCGGCCGGATTGGCCGTGCACGCGCGCCTGATCCGTGAGCGGGACGAGACGATGACCGCCCGCTACGCGTACCTCCTCGCGCGGAAGGAGGAGTAGGAGAGCTGCCAAGATGGGCGGATGGCAGGTCTTTCGCGGTCGCGCATCGTCGAGGCCGCGATCGCGTTGCTCGACGAGGCGGGGGAGAGCGGGCTGACGTTTCGGGCGTTGTCGGCCGCGTTGAAGACCGGGCCGGGGGCGATCTACTGGCACGTGGCGAACAAGAGTGAGCTGCTGGTGGCGGCTACCGAGGCAGTGCTGGAGGCGGTGCTGGAGGCGCCGCCGGGGCCTGGGCCCGAGGGGCCGCGGGGGCCTGAGGGGGCGATCCGGACGTTGGCGCTCGGGGTGTTCGATGCGATCGATGCTCATCCGTGGGTCGGTACCCAGGTCGCCCGGCCGGAGTCGCAGCCCATGGCGCTGGCGATCTTCGAACGCTTCGGGCAGCAGATCCAGGTGATCGGCGCGCCGATCGAGGCTCAGTTCGACGCCGCATCGGCGCTGCTGTACTACACGCTCGGCGTCGCCGGGCAGAACGCCGCGAACGCCCGCGCCCAGGATCCGGGCACGAGCCGCACCGACGTCCTGGCCGGCGCCTCGGCCGAGCTCGACCCGGCCGACTTCCCGTTCCTCCACGCCGTCGCCGGTCAGCTCCGTGACCACGACGACCGGGCTCAGTTCCTGGCCGGCGTCGACCTGATCCTGGCCGGTATCCGCAGCTCAGCCCGGTAGGACGCGGAAGACGTTGCCGTCCGGATCGGCCAACCGGTCGGAGCCCTCGACGCGCGTCGCGCCGAGCGACAGCAACCACCCGACGTCGGCCGAGGAGAGCTCGAACCAGATCCGGTCGGGACCGGTCCGCGGCATCAACGGCGGGCCGCCCCAGGAAATTTTCGGGCCGCCCTGCGGTGACTGGATCGCGGTCTCCTCACCCTGGTCCCAGACCAGCGGCCAGCCGAGCGCCGCGCTCCAGAACTCGCCTACCTGCCGGGACCCGTCGCAGGCCAGCGCACCGATGAACCCGCAGCCGGCGAGGAACTGGTTGCCGGGCTCGATGACGCAGAACTCGTTGCCCTCCGGGTCGGCGAGCACGACGTGCCCCTCTTCTGGCCGCTGTCCGACGTCGACGTGCCGGGCCCCGAGCCGGAGCGCCCGCGCGACCGTTTCGCGCTGGTCGTCGAGCGAGGTGCTCGTCAGGTCGAAGTGGGCGCGGTTCTGGCTCGTCTTCAGGGTTGTCGTTCTTTCGAACTTGGTGGTGAACCCGGGGTTCGGACCCAGTAATTCGGCCCAGAATCGCTCCTGCCGCTCGGGATGGAGCGCAGCGAAGCAGATCGCGGAGAGGCTCATCCCAGCTTTGTACCCGTCCAGACCGCCACGGTGTCGATCGCTCGGGTGATGACCTCGTCCGGCACCGCTCCGCGCTGCATGGCCGTCCGGTAGACCAGCGGCCCGATGAGCAGGGCGGCGGCATCGGCCGGTTTCACGGCCGGTTGCGCCTCGCCGGATTCGGACGCCAGCCTCAGCGCCACGCCGACCCGGTCGTTGAGGTTCGCGACCGACGCGTCGCGCTGTTTGGCGATCTCGACGTCCCACAGCGCCCCGTGCATCAGCGTCAGCGTGACCGCCGCGACCTCGGGTTGGGCCATCTCGTCGGCCAGCCCGCGGAGCTCCCGGTGGAGCCAGGCCCGCACCGGGGTCCGCGGTTCCCGGAACCACGGCAGGTCCGACCCGGACATCGCGTCGAGCAGCAGCGCTTCGGTGCGCGCCCAGTGTCGGTAGACGGTGGCCCGCCCGACGCCGGCCTGTTCGGCCACCCGCTGGTGGGTGACCGCGGTGGGTCCGTGGCGGAGCAGCAGTTCGCGAGCGGCGGCCAGGATCGCCTCCCGGCTGCGGGTCGCGCGTGGGTCTGTCTGCTTCACGAGACCGATTCTATGAGACACGTTGACTCATGTCGTCTACTCTCTGAGACATGATGTCTCAGAAATCGATAGCCCTGGTGACCGGCGCGACCGGGGGTATGGGTCGCGTGCTGGTGAGGTCGCTCGCCGGGGCCGGCAACACGGTCGTGGCGGTTGCCCGGAGCGCGGCCCGCGCGGACGAGCTCCGAGAGGCGGTCGCACCGTTACCCGTGGAGGTGCTGATCGGGGATCTGTCTTCGCGCGACGACGTGTTCCGGCTGGCTCAGCGGTTCACGACGCTCAACCTGTTGATCAACAACGCCGGTGCGCATTTCCGTCATCGGACGGTCAACGCTGACGGCATCGAGATGCACGTGGCCGTCAACTATCTCGGTGGATATCTGTTGACCGAGTTACTTCGCCCGGCGCTGCTCGCGGGGGCGCCGGCTCGGGTCGTGAACGTCGTGTCGGCGTCGCTGGCCGACACCCGGCAGGTCAAGATCCGTCGTCGGCCCCGGCCGGTCGGCCTCGGCGACCTCCGCGCGCTCACCGACGTCAACCCCGAGGCCGGTTTCACGGCCTACGCGCGGTCCAAGCTCCTGACACTGATGGCCGGCTACCGGCTCGCGGAGGAACTCGACGGAACCGGTGTGACGGTCAACTCCGTGCATCCCGGGGTCGTCGGCACCGACATCGTCGACGACATGACTCCGGCGTACCTGAGGCTGTTCGGCGGCTTGATCAAGCGGTCGTTGCTGACGCCCGAGGAGGGGGCCGCGTCGATCCTTCGCGTCGCCGGTCTATCGGGTGTGACCGGCCGGTATTTCGACCGGGACGTCGAGGCACGATCGTCGGAGGTGTCGTACGACCGGGCTCTTCAGGAGCGTCTTCTGGCGATCAGTCGGCCCTATCTTTCGTGAGCGGGGTCACACGCGTCGGCGGGGAATGATCGGGCGGCCCTCGTGCTTACATGAGGTGCCGGTTCGGTCCATGCCCCCGGGCCTCACCATTCGCCGCTGCGAGCGGCCACTCGCCGAGAGGCGGCTGCCGGGCCGGCACTGACGTTCCTTCGGGCGCGGTCTCAGTTCGAGTCCGCGCCCGAAGAAGTTTTCAGGCGAAGCCGTTCAGGCGGAGCCGTTTTAGGCGAAGCCGGCTGTTCGGAAGAGCCCGTAGCCGACCGCCGCGAACGGAACCGCGAGCAGCAGGGCCGCTCCGCGCCGAGGCCAGGGCGCGCGGAACAGCAGGGCGAGCGCGATCCCGATTCCGACGTCGAGCAGCGTCGCTTCCAGGCTCTCGGACACCCGGTACGACGGATCACCGAGGCGACCCGCGTACAGCAGCGCCTCGGCGAACAACACCGCGGGCGGAACGGCGAGCGCGGCGATCTGCCACCGGTCCGTCCGGCGCGCGACAACTCCGGCCGCACCGAAGATCACGCCCGCGATCAGGCCGAACGTCGTCCACGTCGGGCTCCACAGCGCGCCGATCCGATCGTGCTGAATGAGGAACGCGGCCAGGTAGTAACTCGGCACCGCGACGACGAGCAGCCCGACCGCGGCCGGGATCGCCCAGCGACCACCCACCCAGTACGCGAACAGGAACGCCGCCACCGCCCAGACCGCGCTGGAGTTGCCCAGACCGCCGAGCGCGGACGGCACGAACTTGATCCAGACGAAGTCCAGGAAGCCGAGGAGGAACCCGGCCACCAGGGTCGTCGCCGGGAGCCGCCACCCATTACGGAATCGCATGCCGTCACGGTCGCAGCAGACCCACCCGTCCCGCGTCTGCCGCGTCGGGTATATCGGTATCCGTCCAACGACCTACGTGTGCGAGAGCGACCAACCTTCGTGTGGGAGACCGACCGATCGACGTGTGCGAGAGCGACCGATCTAGGTGTGCGAGAGCGACCGACCGACCCACTCGGCCATCAGCGCGCGCTCGGCGTCAGTGAGGGCGGGCAGATCGTCGATCACGGTTCCGAAGGTCACCGCTACCGCGCTCACGTCGCCCTCCGGCGTCACCGGGGCCGAGCCGAGGATGCTGGCGCACACGGCGTCGAACATCGCGTCGGCCAGGTCGAGGCTCCGTCCCTCGGCCGGCATCGACAGCAGCGTGAGGATGCTCCCGACCCCGGCGGCCTGGATCATCTGGAACGCGCGCTCCTCGTCGACGCGCAGCAGCCCGGCCTGGGCCAACCGGTGCACGCGCCGGCGCAGCACGGCCGAGCCCGCAGCGACCGCGGGCGAGGTCCGCTCGGGGTTGAACAGGAGCGTGAACAGCCCGGGGTTGGCCAGCCCGAACTCGGTGTTGACCCGCCACCCGGCCCGCAGGTCCACGACCGGGTCTTCGTCGACCGAGACCGACTTCGAGGCGACGTACGTCGACATGACGTGCTCGGCCACGGCCTCGACCAGCCCGTCCTTGTCGCCGAACAGGCGGTAGATCGTCGGCGCCTGCACGCCTGCGGCCTGCGCGACCGCGCGTGTGGTCACTCCGCGGGGGCCCTCTTCGCGGAGGATTCGTGCAGCGGCCTCAATGATCGCGTCACGCGTCTCCGAGGACATAAAACGATGCTAACGCGAAAACGTTAGCGCCTTGAACTGTTCGGTCTGCTGACGGATCCCGACCTCGGTGGGCAGTCGCTCGATCGACGACGCCCCGAAGAAGCCCACGACGCCCTCGGTGTTCGCGAGCACGTACTGGGCGTCGGCCGGCTCGGCGATCGGGCCGCCGTGGCACAGGCACAGGATGTCGGGGTTGATTCGGCGGGCGGCGTCCGCGAGGGCTTGGACCCGTTCGGCGGCCTGGTCCAGGGTGAGCGCGGTCTGCGCCCCGATCGTCCCGGACGTCGTCAGGCCCATGTGCGGTACCAGGATGTCCGCGCCCGCCCGAGCCATGTCCGCGGCCTGCTCCTCGTCGAAGACGTACGGCGCGGTCAGCAGATCCATCTCGTGGGCCGCCCGGATCATGTCGACCTCGAGCCCGAACCCCATCCCGGTCTCTTCGAGGTTCGCCCGGAACACCCCGTCGATCAGCCCGACCGTCGGAAAGTTCTGCACCCCGGCGAACCCGATGTCGCGCACCTGGCGCAGGAAGTGCGGCATCACCCGGAACGGATCGGTGCCGCACACGCCGGCCAGCACTGGCGTCCGCGATACGACCGGGAGCACCTCGTTGGCCATCTCGAGCACGATCGCGTTCGCGTCCCCGTAGGGCAGCAGGCCGGACAGCGACCCGCGGCCGGCCATCCGGAAGCGCCCCGAGTTGTAGATGATCAGGAGGTCGATGCCGCCGGCCTCGGCCGACTTGGCGGTGATGCCGGTGCCCGCGCCCCCGCCGATGATCGGCCGGCCCGCCGCCACCTGGGCCCGGAACCGATCGAGCACGTCCTGCCTGTTCATGCTTTCTCCTTGATGAACGCGTCCAGCGCGTCGGCGGCCGCCGCGCCGAAGCCGGTGTCGTTGATCGCCTGGTCTCGCTCGACCACCGACACGGACGAGCCGGCCAGCCCGGTCCGCAGGGCGTCGAACAGTGCCTCGTCCGCCTTCGGGTCGCGGAACGGGCCACCGTCGACGTCGATCGCGCTCACCCCGCGCAGGGGCAGGACCAGCGTTACCGGGCCGGTTGCGGCGCTCAGTTTGCGGGCGATCCGCCGGCCCAGCTCGGCCATTTCGTCCGGCGTCGTGCGCATGAGCGTGACCGTGGGGTTGTGGACGAACAGGTTCCGGTGCTCGAACTCGGCCGGCACGGTGTCGCGCGGCCCGAAGTTGACCATGTCGAGCGCGCCGACGCTCACCACCTGGGGCAGGCCTCGGTGCCCGGCGATCTCCAACCGGTGCGGGCCCGCGCTGAGTACGCCGCCGACCAGGTCGTCGGCCAGTTCGGTCGTCGTCAGGTCGCAGACCCCGGCTAGTAGGCCGCTCTCGATGAGCTTCTCCATGGCCCGCCCGCCGGTGCCGGTCGCATGGAACACCAGGACCTCGTACCCGAGGTCGGTGAGGCGTGCGCGCGCTTCGTCGGCGGCTGGGGTCGTGACGCCGAACATCGTCAGGCCTATTAGGGGCTTCTTGCCTGTTGGCGTCTTTAGGCCGGTTGGCGGGAGTTGGCCGGTTGGCGGGAGTTGGCTTGTCGGCGGGAGCTGGCCTGTTGGAGGCTGCTGGTTTGGTGCCGGTAGTCGTTGTTCGTAGGCGGCTGCCATGCCGGCGATGCCGGCCGCGGCGTTGCCGAGGACGGCCTCCGACACGGAGTTGATGCCGGCCACGTCTACTACCGAGTACATCAGCGTCGCGTCCACCTCGCCGACGTACGGCTGTACGTCGCCGCTGGCCATCGTCGAAACGAGCAACTTGGGGACGCCGATGGGCAGCGCCTGCATGGCCGGCGCCGCGACCGAGGAGCCACCGGAGCCGCCCACGGCGAGCAACCCGTGCAGCCGCCCTGCGTCGAAGAGCCGGCGGACGACGATGGCCGCACCGGTGCCCATGGCGGCCATCATCTCGCCGCGGTCGCGACGGCTTCGGAGGTCGGCCGGGTCGACGCCAGCCGCGCTCAGCACGTCGTCGGAGCTGACGTGGCCGGGGCTGGCGGTGGCGGGGCTGGAGCTGGCGTCGTCGGAGCCGAGGTAGTCGGGGCTGGCGGTGGCGGGGCTGGCGTGGCCGGGGCTGAGGTGGTCGGAGCTGGCGTGGTCGCGGCCGGCGGGGCCTGAGCTGGCGTCGTCGGGATTGGTGGCGGGGCTGGCGTTGGCAGGGCTGGCGTCGTCGGGATTGGTGGCGGGGCTGGCGTGGTCGGGGCTGGCGTTGGCGGGGCTGGGGTCGTCGGGGGTGGGGTTGGTGGGGGCGGAGCTCGCGTTGGGGAGTGGGCTGGTCGAGAACGAGCCGACATCGATCGTGATCACGTCGGCGCCGTACTCGCGCAGCCGATCGCGGAGCCAGGCGTACTCGTCGCCTTTGGTGTCGAACGTGCCGAGCAGACCGATGGTCGGCATGGTCTTCCTCCTTGGCTCTTTCCGCCCGAGGCTAGGCCCGGACGCCGTCGCAGGGCTGGACCAATTCCCGGTGATTGGCCCATTGGCGCGCCGCCTTTCAGTGGGACAGTGCTGCTGTGGCGATGACGGCACTGGACGCGAGCGAGCTCTGCCGCCTGCTCGGCCCATGGACGACCGGCACCACCACGCTCACCGACGACCTGGTCACCGCACTCGTCGAGCTGATCGACGCGGGGCTCGTCCCGGCCGGTTCCCGGCTGCCGCCGCAGCGAGGACTCGCCACCGCGCTCCTCGTTTCACGGGGAACGGTCACCGCTGCATACGAGGCGCTCGAGGCCCGCGGCTATCTGGCGACCAGCCGGGGCTCTGGCTCGCGCGTGCGGTCGGCCCGCAACTCGCTGAACAGCCATCCCTCGGGCCGGCTGTTCTCGTTCACCAGCGCGCCGGCCGACGTCATCGACCTGTCGACGGGCTCGCTGCCCGCGTCGCCGGTGGCCGCCGAGGTGCTCGGACGCCCGATCGACGTCGGCGCGTACCTCCCAACCGACGGCTATTTCCCGGCCGGGCTCCCGGTACTGCGCCAGGCGATCGCCGACCAGTACTCCCGGGACGGCCTGCCGACGCGTCCGCAGCAGATCCTCGTGACGTCCGGCGCCCAGCACGCGACCTGGCTGGCGATGACCGCGCTGGCGGGTAGCGGCGACCTCGTCCTGACCGAGGAACCGACGTACCGGGGTGCGCTGGAGGCGGTCCGCGCCACCGGGGCCCGCGTCGAGGGGCTGCCGCTGATCACCGGTGGCCTGGACGTCGACCTGCTCCGGCACGCGCTCGCCCGGAAGCCGCAGGTGCTCTTCTGCCAGACCGCGATCCACAATCCGACCGGCCGGAGCATGGCCGACGCCGCCCGAGCCGAGCTCGCCCAGGTGCTGAACGACGCCGGGCTGATGACGATCGAGGACACGTGCTCCGCTGACCTGACGCTGGCCGGCCCCCCGGTCGCCCGCACGCTGGCCGGGCTCGTCGACCCGTCGCTTCTGCTGACGATCGGCAGTGCGTCGAAATTGTTCTGGGGTGGCGTCCGGATCGGCTGGATCAGGGCGAGTGAGACGCGCATCCACGGGCTGGTGGAGCTGCGGAAGGCCGTCGACCTGGCGTCGTCCGTCGTGGATCAGTTGGTGGCCGCGGACCTGATCGGGCGCACCGACGTCGCCCGAAGGCAACGGCGGGAGATGCTCGGCGAGGCGCTGAAGGCGACGGAGGCGGGGCTCGCGGACGCGTTCCCGGACTGGCGCTGGCAGTCGATCGACGGCGGGTCGGGACTCTGGGTCGATACCGGTCAGGACGCCGTCGCGCTGGCCGAACGCGGCAAACGGGCCGGTGTGCGGCTGGCCGCCGGGCCGAGCTTCTCCACCTACGCCGGACAACGCACGTACCTGCGGCTGCCCGTCTGGCACGAGCCGACCATGCTGCGATCCGCACTGTTCGTTTTGTAGTTCTCGTTCCGGGAGGTTCCGATGGCGAAGTCCTACTACAGCACGGTTCTCGACCACGACGCTGAGACGGTGTGGGCCGTCGTCCGCGACTTCAACGGGCTGGCGACGTGGTGGTCGGCCTCGGTCAGCGAGAGTCACATCGAGGACGGGAAGGCCGGAGACCAAGTCGGGGCGATCCGCTCGTTCAAGCTCGGCGACGCGACGATTCGGGAGCGGCTGATGGCGCTCTCGGACCTCGACCGGTCGTTCAGCTACGCGTTCGAGGAGCCGAGGCCGTTCCCGGTGGACAACTACGTGGCGACGGCGCGCGTGCGGCCGGTTGCGGACGGGCGCAGTTTCGTGGAGTACTACGCGGAGTTCGATCACGCGGACGTAGATCATTGGACGGCCTTCTTCGCGGCTGAGGTGTTCGCGCCGGCGCTGGCCGCGTTGTCGGAATATCTCGGGCGGTAGTCGGGGGCGGGGTCGGCCGGGGCGTAGCCAGCGACGAGCTCGGCGCCGATGCGGGCGAGGTGGGCCTGCACGGCGTCGGGTTCGAGCACCTGGACGTGGCCGCCCCATCCGGCCAGGGTGCGGGCGATATCGAGCGGCGTGGGCGCGGCGACGCGTACCCGCGAACGGGTGGTCGTCCCGTCCTCGAACTCTTCCTCGACGTGGCAGTGCAGGCCGAAGTGGTCGCGGAGGATCGGAACGAACTTCGTCTCGATCAGAACCACGGCCTCGGTGCCGGACCGTTTCTGCTCCACCTCGCCGACGACGCTCTTCCACGCCTCGGCGAGCTCGAAGTCACTCGGCCGCTCGAAGGACTCGTCGGTGAGCTGCGGGCCGGCGATCCGGTCGACGCGGAACGTCCGCTGGCCCTTCTCGGTGCCCGCGATCAGGTACCAGACCTCGTCCTTGTCGACGAGGCCCCAGGGCTCGACCAGGCGGGTGGACCGTTCGCGGGCGCCGCTCGTGTACTCGAACCGGAGTTTGCGCTGCTTCACCACTGCCGTCTGGAGCTGATCGACGAGCTGTGGACGCTGCCGGGCGCGCTCGCCCCAGCGGGTGGTGTCGATCATCGTGGCGGCGGCCGCCGCTTCGGCCTCGGCCCGGAACGTCTTGGGCAGGGCCTGAACGAGCTTGCGCAGGGCGGTCTTCGCTTCGTCGGAAATGGCCGCCGCCGGGCCCACCAGGAGGAACAAGGCCTGGGCTTCGGAGGCCGACAAGCCGCTCAGGTCGGTGCGGGCGCCGCCGACCAGCGACCACCCGCCGCCTCGCCCGGCCTGCGGATACACCGGAATACCGGCCGCGGACAGCGCCTCCAGGTCGCGACGGGCGGTCGCGACCGAGGTCTCCAGCTCGCCCGCGAGCTGGGCCGCAGTCACGCGCCCCTTCGACTGCAGGAGCAGAAGGGTGGCGACGAGTCGATCGGCACGCATGGGTTTGATTTTGGGTGAGAAAGTGCTCAGGGGGTGAGCAGTTTTATTTGCAGGATGGCGTTATTCGATCTTCGAGGGAGCGAAACCATGCTGCGAGGACTCACGACCATCACGTACTTCGCCGCCGACGTGGCGGCGGCGGTCGCCTGGTACGCCGAGGTACTGGTTGTCGAGCCGTACTTCGTCCGCCCGGTCGACGGCCCGCCCGCGTATGTGGAGTTTCGTATCGGCGACTACCAGCACGAACTGGGTTTGCTCGACCGCCGCTTCGCCCCGCCGGTGTCGCCCGGCGCTGGTCCGATCGCGTACTGGGCGGTGGATGACGTGGAGGCGGCATACGGGCGGCTGTTGGTGCTGGGCGCGACGCCGCACGACAAACCCACCGAACGAGGAGAGGGCTTCGTGACCGCGTCGGTGACCGACCCATTCGGCAACGTCCTGGGCGTGATGTACAACCAGCACTATCTGAACGTCCTGGCCGCGTCTACTCCCCGAACCTGAAGCCCAGCCGCGGCTCAGGAGGGCCCCGCCCGACGCAGAGGCCCTCGCTCCGAGGGGGCCCGGCGGGCACCGCCGGCGGATGGTCGGCGGGGAGCACCGGCGGATGACCGGCGGGGCCGGGGTCGGGGCCGACGATCGGGGACGGCCGTCGGGGGCGGCCGGGAAAGAACGGCGGCCTGTACGCGGCGGCTCGGGCGGGGGCGGCGGCCCGGAGGAGGAACGCGGCCGGCAGGAGCGGTGGCCGGGAAGGAGCGGCGGCCTGTGGGCGGCGGCTCGGACGGCGGTGGCGGCCCGGAGGAGGAAGGCGGACGGTACGAGGGGCGGCCGGGAAGGAGCAGGCCAGGTGGGCCTCACGGCTATCGGTGCCATCGAGACCTCGAAGTCAGGTCACCCCCCTCCTCCGATGTGGCCGAATCGGTCTACGAGCATCAGAGTGGGTGCAAATGGCGCCAACGCGTCCAGCCGAGCAGTGGCCGCCGCGACCTCAACCGCTGCGGTTGAGGTCACCGCGAAGGTCCAACACGGCCAAGCGCACTGCGAAGGCGCTCCGACTGCGAGGCCGCGTCCGCCTGCAAGGCCGCCTCCGACACGGCCGAGCCAGACGGGAACGCCCAACCGGTCCTGAGCAATTTGAAGCAGGCCCGGCGGCATCGCGGTCGATGCTCGGCGCAGCCGGGGACGGCTAGGTGCGATCGGCTGCCACGAGAACAGACCTGCGGAGCAGACCAGCAGCGCCGATGATCTCAACGCCCAGGAGGTGACCGTCAACGTCGAAGTCGAGCACCACGTCACCTCGTCCAGGCCGATCAATGACGACCTGCTCGACGGCCTCCCCGTCCTTCACGTCATCGGCTATCTCGACGTAAGCCGCATCAGCTTCCAAATCAACAGTGACTCGCACACCAATCAGTTGACCACGAACCAGCTCCACAGCTCAGCCGTGAGCGGCGCGGCTACCCCAGTCAGATCTCTAGCAGCAGCGGGCTGTCCCACGGTTCCGATGGTGGGAAAGCGATCCGGACTTTCGTCCCGGTCGCCACGTTCGCGAGCATGCGGTGAGGTGAACCGACTGCACGACGCCGCCAGGACGTCAACCTCGCCATGGTCGGCACGATCCAGGTCGGGCTCACCTACATCGAGCACTCGACCAGGGACACCGCGCAGCGACAACCCACCAGCCCCGAACGAAAAGATCGACCCCGAGATCAGCAAGCCGCCCGGCCACCAACCCTCCACGCACGCCACCCCCCCGAAGAAGCAATGAGCCCAAGACGGCCGCGCGACGGCACCACCGCACCGTGGGGTCCGGGGCTCGGCCCCGGAGCGAAATGGCGAGGGGGCCGCAAGTCCGCGCCTTCCGCGGACACACGGCCCCCAACCACGAGCGGGTGACGAGAATCGAACTCGCACTGTCAGCTTGGGAAGCTGATGTTCTGCCATTGAACTACACCCGCAACGCCCACCACCTTAGCGTCTCGCCGCGGTCGATGGGGCAGCACCCCTTACAAGTAGGCTCCGACCCATGCTGCTCTCCGACCGCGACCTCCGGGCCGAGATCGACGCCGGCCGGCTGGGCCTCGACCCCTACGAACCGGAACTCGTGCAGCCCTCCAGCATCGACGTCCGGCTCGACCGCTGGTTCCGGGTCTTCCGCAACATGCAGTACACGCACATCGACCCGGCCGAGCAGCAGGACGACCTCACCGAGCTGGTCGAGACCCCCGACAAGAACCCGTTCGTGCTGCACCCCGGCGAGTTCGTCCTCGGCTCCACGTTCGAGCTGGTCACGCTGCCCGACGACCTCGCCGGGCGGCTCGAGGGCAAGTCGAGCCTGGGGCGCCTCGGGCTGCTCACCCACTCGACCGCCGGCTTCATCGACCCCGGGTTCTCCGGTCACGTGACGCTGGAGCTGTCCAACGTCGCCAACCTGCCGATCACGCTGTGGCCGGGCATGAAGATCGGCCAGCTCTGCCTGTTCCGTCTCTCCAGCCCGGCCACCGAGCCTTACGGCTCGGCCGTCTTCGGCTCCCGCTACCAGGGCCAGCGCGGCCCCACCCCGTCCCGCTCCTGGAAGAACTTCCGGACGTGGTCCACCGAGCGTTAGACGGCCGCCGACGTCTCCCCGAACACCGCGTGCAGCACGTCGTCCAGCGTCACGACCCCCACCGGCTTCACCCCGTCCGTCACCAGCACGAAGTGCACCCGCTCGCGGCGCATCAGCACCAGCAGATCAGCCAGCGTCATCGACGGCGGCACGGCTTTCAACGTCCGGATCTTCGACGGCGGGAGCGGCGCACGGCGCTCGGCGCCGCTCATCCCCAGGATGTCCTTGACGTGGACGAACCCGACGATCTCCAGCGTGAACCGGTCGACGACCGGGAAGCGGGAGCGTCGCACGCGGGTCGCCAGAACCTCCAGCGCGGCCGGACTGATCTCCTGGTTGACGGTGTCGACCTGCGGCCACGGAACCGCAACGGTTCCGGCGGTCTTCTCGGCCAGTGAGAGCGCACCGGTGATCCGCTTGTGGTCCTCGGCGTCGAGCAGCCCCTCGGTGCGTGACTCGGCGACCAGGCTGGCCAGCTCGTCCGCCGTGTAGACGGTCTTCACCGCGTCCTGCGACTCGATGCCCAGCAGCCCGAGCAGCATCCGCGACACCCACTTCAGCGCCACCAGCACCGGCCGCGTGGCCTGCGCGAACCAGAGCATCGGCGCACCCAGCCAGAGCACGGCCTTCTCCGGGCCGGCCAGCGCGATGTTCTTCGGCACCATCTCGCCGAGCACCGTGTGGAGGAACACGACGATCGCCAGCGCGAGCACGAACGCGATCGGGTGCAGCAGATCCTCGGAGATCCCCAGGGCCGCGAACGGCGACTCCAGCAGATGCGCCAGCGTCGGCTCGGCGATCGCGCCCAGGCCCAGCGAGCAGATCGTGATGCCCAGCTGGGCTCCGGCGATCATCAGCGGGATCTGCGTCATCGCCTTGAGCGCGGCCGAGGCCCGGCGCGAGCCGAGCGCGGCCAGCGGCTCGAGCTGCGTACGCCGGGAGGCGATCAGCGCGAACTCGCCGGCCACGAAGAACGCGTTGCCGAGCAACAACAGGAACGTCACGGCCAACTTGAACGTGCTCACTGCGCCTTCCCTCGCGACCCGACCGAGGAGAGGTCCTCGTCCGATTCTTCGACCGACGTCTCGTCCGGGGCGGCCGCGGCGGCCTGCTCGGCGAGCCACTCCGCCGACGGGCGCACCTTCACCTGCTCGATCCGGTGCCGCTCGACCGACGTCACGATGAACGTCCAGCCGTGGTACTCGACCCGCTCGCCTTCGACCGGGATGTGTCCGAGCTGGGACATCACGAACCCGGCCAGCGTCTCGTACGGGCCGTCCGGCAGCCGGAACCCGGTCTCCTCGGCCAGCTCGTCCTCGCGCAGCAGACCGGGCACGAGCCGGGCCTGGTCGGCGTCGGGAGCGGTGATGAGCGGGGCCGACAACGGCGTCGGCGGGTCGTACTCGTCGTCGATCTCGCCGACGAGTTCCTCGACCAGGTCCTCGGTGGTGACTATGCCGTCGGTGCCGCCGTACTCGTCGACGACGACGGCCAGCTCGGCCTGCGCGTCACGCAGGGCGGCCAGCACCCCGTCGAGGTCCAGGCTGTCGGGCACCTGCACCGGATCCCGCGCGATCGACCGCGCCAGGGTCTCGGCCCGCCGCTGCGCGGGCACGCCGAGCGCGTCGATGACGCCGACGACGCCGACGACCTGGTCGAGCGTGTCGACGTAGATCGGGAACCGGGTGTGCCCGGACGAGGTGGCCAGCGCCAGCAGGTCCTCGACCGTGGCCGTCTCCTCCAGCCCGACGACGTCCACGCGGGGCGTCATCGCCTCGGCCGCGCGCTTGTCGCCGAACCGGATCGTCCGCTGGAGCAGCGTCGCGGTCTCGGTGGGCAGCGCGCCCGCGCGGGCCGAGATCGCGGCCAGCAGGCCGAGCTCCTCCGGCGAGCGGGCGCTGGCCAGCTCCTCCTGCGGCTCGATGCCCAGCCGCCGGACGACGACGTTCGCGGTGCCGTTGAGCAGCGCGATGATCGGCCGGAAGACCACCGAGAAGATCCGCAGCGGCCCGACCGTCCAGAGCGCCAGGCCACGCGGACGGGCCAGCGCCGCGTTCTTCGGCACGAGCTCGCCGAACAGCATCGAGATCAGCGTCGCGATGATCAGCGCCAGCGCCACCGCGATACCGTCGGCCAGGTCTTCGCCGCCGGGGATCACCGGCTCGATCAACTCCGCGATCGCCGGCTCGGCCAGGTAACCGGTGAGCAGCGCGGACAGCGTGATGCCGAGTTGCGCGCCGGACAGCTGGAACGACAGCGAGTGCAGCGCGTTCGAGAGACGGCGCGCGGACCGGTCGCCCGCCGCGGCCTGTTCCTCGATGCTCGCCCGGTCGACCGTGACGAGAGAGAACTCCGCTGCCACGAAGAATGCGTTCGCCGCGGTCAGCAGAGCGAACGCGATCAGGGGTATTAGAACGTCAATGACCGGTCACCTCTTCGCGAGGCAACTATGTCGGGGTCTCACAAGTGCCAATGGTACGGCTCGATGTCTCGCCGCACCCGTATCAGTTCCGCCCGGCATGTAACGCATTTAATAACGGCGGCCACTCCGTATTCGAGTGGCGGCCGTACGTAAACGAAATCAGGCGTTGGGTCCGATCTCCTCCGCCGACACCGGGTTTCCGAGCGGCGTGTCGGCCGGCTTGGCCGGCTCGGCGGCCGGCTGGATCGACTTCAGCAGCAACTGCGAGACGTCCATCACTTCGACCGCGTCGGACGCCGTTCCGGCGGCCTTCGCGCCGGTCACGCCGTCCGAAAGCATCGTCAGGCAGAACGGGCAACCGATCGCGACGACCTCCGCGCCGGTCGACAGCGCCTCCTCGGTCCTCTCGACGTTGATCCGCTTGCCGATGCGCTCTTCCATCCACATCCGCGCACCACCGGCGCCGCAGCAGAACGAGCGCTCCTTGAACCGCGGCATCTCGGTGAGGGTCGCGTTCGGCGACGCGTCGACGACGGCGCCCAGCACCTCGCGCGGCGCCGAGAACACCCGGTTGTGCCGCCCCAGGTAACACGGGTCGTGGTACGTGACGTTCTGCTCCAGCGGCGTCACCGGCGTGAGCTTTCCGTCGCGCACGAGCGTCGACAGCAACTCGGTGTGGTGAACGACCTCGTAATTCCCGCCGTCCTCGCCGATCTCCGGGTACTCGTTCTTCAGCGTGTTGAAGCAGTGGGCGCAGGTGGCCACGATCTTCCGTGCGCCCGGCTGCCGCTCCTCGAACGCCGCGTTCAGCACCTCGACGTTCTGCATCGCCTGCATCTGGAACACGAACTCGTTGCCGATCCGCCGGGCCGGGTCACCGGTGCAGGTCTCGCCGTTGCCGAGCACGGCGAAGGAGACGGACGCCTCGTGCAGCAGCGTCGCGACCGCCTTGGTGACCTTCTTGGCCCGGTCTTCCAGCGCACCCGCGCAGCCGACCCAGAACAGGTACTCGACGTCCTCGGGCAGCGGCTCGCCCTGCTCGACCTTCCGGACGTCGAACCCGAGGTTCTTCATCCAGTCCTCGCGGTCGTTCGGGTTCGCGCCCCAGGGGTTGCCCTTGTTCTCGATGTTCCGGAGCATGACGCCGGCCTCGGACGGGAAGCTCGACTCGATCATCACCTGGTAGCGGCGCATGTCGACGATGTGGTCGACGTGCTCGATGTCGACCGGGCACTGCTCGACGCAGGCCCCGCAGGTGGTGCACGACCACAGCACGTCCGGGTCGATGACGCCGAGCGAGTCGAGGCCCCCGATCAGCGGACGCTCGGCCTCGGCCAGCGCCGCCGCGGGCACGCCGGCAAGCGCCTCCGCCGACCCCTTCTCCTCGCCCTCCATGGTCTTGCCACCGCCGGCGGCCAGGTAGGGAGCCTTCGCGTAGGCGTGGTCACGCAGCCCGGTGATCAGCAGCTTCGGCGAGAGCGGCTTGCCGGTGTTCCAGGCCGGGCACTGCGACTGGCACCGACCGCACTCGGTGCACGTCGTGAAGTCGAGCATGCCCTTCCAGCTGAAGTGCTCGACCTGGCTGACGCCGAAGACGTCCTTCTCCGGGTCGGCCTCCTCGAAGTCCAGCGGCTTGCCCTCGCTGGTCATCGGCCGCAGCGCGCCGAGCGCGACCGCGCCGTCGGCGTGGCGCTTGAAGAAGATGTTGAAGAACGCGCTGAACCGGTGCCAGGCGACGCCCATCGTCGGGTTCAGGCCGAGGACGATCATCCAGGCGAACGAGACGACGACCTTGACCGCGGCGGTGAGCACGATCGCGGTCTCCAGCGCGCCGTGCGACGCGCCCTCGAAGAGGGCGCCGAGCGGGTAGCTGAACGCGAAATGAATGCTCCAGCTGGAAGCGTGCCCGGTCAGCGCCGCCTCGAAGCCGCGGATCAGCAGGATGCAGATCGGCACCGCGATGATCACGAACTCGACGAAGTACGCCTGCCAGAAGTTCGAGCCGGCGAACCGCGACTTCCGCTCCGGCTTCCGCGGGTGGGCCCGCTGCCGGATGACGATCAGCGTGGCGATGCCGACGATCGTCGCGACCGAGAAGAACTCGGTGACCAGCTCGTAGGGCCACCAGTGCCCGATGATCGGCAACACGAACTCGGGCGAGAACAGCTGCCCGATCGCGTTGGCCAGCGTCGCGACCAGCAGGATGAAGCCGAACGCCACGAACCAGTGGGCCACGCCCACGGCCTGCCACTTCACCATCTTGGTGTGGCCGACGAACTCGCGGAGCATCGTCTTCGTTCGTGCGCCCTTGTCGTTCGTCCGGCTGAAGTCCGGCGAACCGAGCTTGATCGTCCGGACGATCGTGACGATCGCGCGGACGAACAGAACGAGACCGACGACGGCCACCCCGAGGGCGACAACCGCGGCAATTACCTGGACGGCGTCCATCGCTGACGATCCTCCTGCGGGATCAGCGCGCTCTCCATCGAACGCACAACGGGCGTTCTGGCACCCTACGCCGAGCAGTACCCGTCAGTAACGTGACACCGCTCTCGTTGTGCCCTAACTAACCCACGTCCCGCAGGCCGGGCGGGAGCGCGCCGCGCCGCTTGCGCCAGTACTTCGCCGCGTTCCGGGCCGCCAGCAGCTGGGCCAGGCCGATCACCGCGCCGGAGAGCAGCGCGAACCCGATCGCCTCTTTCCAGGCCACGTCCGGGTCTTCCGGGTTGTTCGGCGGCGGGTTGCCGGTGGCCGCGCGCCAGGTGCCGTC
This sequence comes from Cryptosporangium phraense, assembly GCF_006912135.1. Classification (NCBI taxonomy): domain Bacteria; kingdom Bacillati; phylum Actinomycetota; class Actinomycetes; order Cryptosporangiales; family Cryptosporangiaceae; genus Cryptosporangium; species Cryptosporangium phraense. The sequence goes on from NZ_VIRS01000031.1 coordinate 36,254, forward strand.
GAGCGCCTTCTTGGCCACGAAAGCGGCGGCGGCGACCGCGCCTCCACCGACGACCTTCCAGACCAGCTTGTCGCTGATCGTGTCCTGCGCCACGGGTTCCTCCTCGAGACGATTGCTGGGTCACTGCCCGCTCGAACCGCACCCTACGCAGGTCTCTCATTTCGGAGTCAGCGAGCCCGCGATCTGCTCGAAGCCGGCTAAGAAGTCGTCGTAGCTGGCCTGCGGCGAGCGCAGCGAGATCTCGTAGAACTTGTCGCCGTCGTTGAAGCGGAAGATCCGGACCCGGTTCGGCTGGTCGATCACCGCGCCCCGGTGCGTGAACTCCAGCACCGCGCCCTGGTGGTCGCCGTAGCTCGCCTCCTGGAGCGCGACCCGCTGGTAGTCGGGGAACGCGCCCTTCTCGCGGGCGAACGTCTCCTCGCCCTGCAGCTGCTCCAGCGGCGTCCGGCCCTTGGCGTCGCCGACGATCACCAGGACGTATGGACTGCGCCGCAGGTCGGTGTTGTCGTCGGTGTGCTGGTCGGCGGCCAGCTGGTCGAAGTAGCAGCCGCTGTGCTCCTGCTTCTCGATCTCCCCCGGGTCGGTCAGGCAGTACTGGTTCCAGGTGGTGGGGTAGGTCAGCGAGTAGAGGTTCCCGTCGAACTTCTTCCCGGTGGGCTTCCCCGTGGGCGCGGTGCTGCTGGGCTCACCCGAGGTGGGTGGCGCGGTCGCGGTCGGGCTCTCGGTCGGGGTGCTGCCGCCGGACAGGTCCAGCCAGCCGTTCTTCCGCGCGACCACGCCGGCTCCGCCGGCCAACAACACGACCACGAGGGCCGCGAGCAGCCAGAGGCCGACCCGACTGCCTCCTGATTTCGACGGTGCTGGGCCCGGTCCGGACGGCGGCGCGGACGCCGGACGAGTCGCGCCGCCGGACACTTGCCGAGCCGTGAGGTCGACGCCCGGCGAGCCGGCGAGCGGCCGCGGACCGGACAGGTCGGGCACCCGCGGCGCCTGGTTCCAGTCGGGGCGGCTCCGGCTCCACTCGCCGCCCGGCGACCCGGCGTCCAACCGGTACTCGGCCGGCGTCCCACTGATCGGAGCGGTGCCTGAGACCGGCGCGCTTCCGGAGACCGGCGCGGTCGGCCCGCCGTTCACCACCGCGGAGCCGGAGGCGGGACCGCCTGGGTCGCTGGGCATCCAGAAGTCACCGGTCACCGGGGGCGTACCCCAGGACGTCGCGGACAGGTTCTCCACCGGCCGGCCGTCGGCGACGCGCCGCAGCCCGGCGCGGGTGCGGACCGCGTCCCAGCGCTGACCGGGGTCCTTGTCGAGCAGGCCGGCGATGACCGGCCCCAGGTTCCCGGCCCGGTGGGCCGGCGGCACCGGCTCCAGCGTGATCGCGGTGATCACTGCGAAGTGCTCGTCGCGCGCGAACGGGGACTTGCCCTCGACCGCGGCGAACAGCGTGCAGCCGAGCGCCCAGAGGTCGGCCGGCGGCCCGACCGTGCCGCCGGTGAGCCGCTCGGGCGAGAGGTAGGCGGGCGACCCGACCAGGTGCCCGGTGCGGGTCAGCGAGGCGTCGCCGGAGACCGAGGCGACGCCGAAGTCGGTGAGTACCGCCCGTTCCTCGTGGTCCACCAGCACGTTGGCCGGCTTCACGTCGCGGTGCAGTACGCCGGCCCGGTGCGCGTGATCGAGCGCGTCCAGGACCTGGAGACCGAGGACCGCGGCGCGCTCGGGAGACATCGGGCCGTCCTGCCGGAGGATCTCGGCCAGGTTCCGCGCCGCGATGAACTCCATGACGATCCAGACCCGGTCGGGCTCGGGCAGCACGTCGTACACGCCGACGACGCCGGCGTGGCGCAACCGGGCCGCGGCCCGGGCTTCCCGCAGGTAGCGCTCGCGCAGACGCTCGGCCTCGTCGTCCGGGAGCCCGTGCGGGATCGGCACCTCCTTGACCGCGACGTCGCGGTGGAGGAGGTCGTCGGTCGCGCGCCAGACCGTGCCCATACCCCCGGAGCCCAGGTGCGGGCCCAGGCGGTAGCGCCCGCCGACGAGTTGACCGTTTGCCCCGTCCGTCACGGTGACGAGGCTATTGGGTCGTGCCGCAGTCGTGTCACCCACAAGACAGGGAGGTGACAGAGCTGTCGTTTGGGTAACCCGAGATCGGCACTGTTGTATGGGGGAGTCCGATTTTTGGCCCCCAAGGTGAGGAACAAGCGTGGGGGAGCTATCGTTGGGCTGATCAGAAAACTTGCGCGAGGTTGACTCAAGTTCGGTGAGCCCGAACGACGAGCAGTACAACAACCCTCGAACGAGACAACTCTGCGGAGTCGAAACCTCCGCAACCCCCTAGGAGGAGGGATCCATGGCACGAGCGGTCGGCATCGACCTCGGTACCACCAACTCGGTCGTCAGCGTCCTCGAGGGTGGCGAGCCGACGGTCATCGCCAACGCCGAGGGCAAGCGGACCACTCCGTCGATCGTCGCTTTCGCTAAGAACGGTGAAGTTCTCGTCGGTGAGGTAGCCAAGCGGCAGGCCGTCACCAACGTCGAGCGCACGATCCGGTCGGTCAAGCGGCACATCGGCACGGACTGGACCGTCGACATCGACGGAAAGAAGTACACCCCGCAGGAGATCAGCGCCCGCGTGCTGCAGAAGCTCAAGCGGGACGCGGAGTCGTACCTGGGTGAGCCGGTCACCGACGCGGTGATCACGGTCCCGGCGTACTTCTCCGACCACCAGCGTCAGGCCACCAAGGAGGCCGGCACGATCGCCGGTCTGAACGTGCTGCGGATCGTGAACGAGCCGACCGCGGCGGCGCTGGCCTACGGCCTCGACAAGGGCGAGACCGAGCAGACCATCCTGGTCTTCGACCTCGGTGGCGGTACGTTCGACGTCTCGCTGCTGGAGATCGGTGACGGCGTCGTCGAGGTGAAGGCCACCTCCGGTGACACCAACCTCGGTGGTGACGACTGGGACCAGCGCCTGGTCGACTACCTGGTCAAGCAGTTCTCGCAGGCCAACGGCATCGACCTGTCCAGCGACAAGATCGCGATGCAGCGCATTCGTGAGGCGGCCGAGGTCGCCAAGATCGAGCTCTCCGGGCAGCAGTCGACGAACGTGAACCTGCCGTACATCACCGGTGGCCCCAACGGTGCGCTGCACCTGGACGTCAACGTGTCGCGCGCGGAGTTCCAGCGGATGACCGCTGACCTGCTCGACCGCTGCAAGGGCCCGTTCCACCAGGCCATCAAGGACGCCCAGATCCGGGTCGCCGACATCGACCACGTGGTCCTCGTCGGTGGTTCCACCCGTATGCCGGCCGTCACCGACCTGGTCAAGGAGCTGACCGGCGGCAAGGAGCCGAACAAGGGCGTCAACCCGGACGAGGTCGTCGCCGTCGGTGCCGCGCTGCAGGCCGGTGTCCTCAAGGGTGAGGTCAAGGACGTCCTGCTTCTCGACGTGACCCCGCTGTCGCTGGGCATCGAGACCAAGGGCGGCATCATGACCCGCCTGATCGAGCGGAACACGACGATCCCGACCAAGCGTTCGGAGATCTTCACGACCGCCGACGACAACCAGCCCTCGGTGCAGATCCAGGTCTACCAGGGCGAGCGCGAGATGGCCGCGTACAACAAGAAGCTCGGAATGTTCGAGCTGACCGGCATCCCGCCGGCGCCGCGCGGCGTCCCGCAGATCGAGGTCACGTTCGACATCGACGCGAACGGCATCGTCAACGTGTCCGCCAAGGACCTCGCGACGTCCCGTGAGCAGAAGATGGTCATCTCCGGTGGCTCGGCCCTGAACAAGGACGAGATCGACCGGATGATGCGCGACGCCGAGGCCCACGCGGAGGAAGACAAGCAGCGCCGCGAGCAGGCCGAGGTGCGCAACGTCGCCGAGTCCCTGCAGTACCAGACCGAGAAGTTCCTGGCCGAGAACGGCGACAAGATCCCGGCCGACAAGAAGACCGAGCTGTCCGACGCTCTGAGCGAGCTGCGGTCGGCCCTGGGTGGCAGCGACCTCGAGGCGATCAAGACCGCCCAGGAGAAGGTCGCGAAGATCTCCCAGGAGGTCGGCACCGCGATGTACGCCAACTCGCAGGCCGCGACCGGGGCCGGCGAAGCGGGCGAGGGCCCGGAGGCGCCCGGTGGCGCCACTCCGCCGCCGTCGGCTGCGGCGGCCGGTGGCAATGACGACGTCGTCGACGCCGAGATCGTCGACGACGAGGGCCGCGGGGGCGCTCAGAAGTGAGTGCCACCAACGACGGGCACTCCGAGGAGCAGCCGAAGGTCGTAATTCGCGACCGGCGCCGCATCGATCCGGAGACCGGGGCACCGCGTGAGGTTGCGGTGGCCAGCGTCGGTGGCGACGCGGCGGGGGCTTCGGCCCCCGCCGGCGCGGCCGACGCTCCGTCGGACGGCGGCAGCTTGGTCGACACCCCGGCCGATCACGCGGCCGGGGCGCACGACGGCGTGGGGGAAGGAGGCGGTATGGGCGCGACCGAGGTCTCGGAGCAGACTTCTGGCGGTGAGGCGGTTGCCAAGCTGACGACCGAGTTGGCCGAGCGCACCGCCGACCTGAAGCGTGTGACGGCGGAGTACGCGAACTACCGGCGTCGGGTCGACCGCGACCGGCAGGTCGGGGCCGAGCAGGCCCGCGGCGAGGTGCTGACCGCACTGCTGCCGGTACTCGACGACCTCGACCGGGCTCGCGCGCACGGCGACCTGACCGGCCCGTTCGGTGCGGTCGCCGAGCAGTTGACGGCGATCCTCACCAAGCTGGGCCTGAACGCTTTCGGGGAGAAGGGCGACCCGTTCGACCCGACGTTCCACGAGGCGGTCGCGCACACCACGAGTCCGGACGTCACCGAGACGGCCTGCATCGAGGTGCTGCGCAAGGGCTACACGCTGGGTGACCGGTTGCTTCGCGCGGCGATGGTGGCGGTGGCGGATCCGGCCGGTGGCTCCGGGTCGGAGCAAAATAGTGGCGTCGAGACGTCCGGTGAGTCGTCCGCCGAGTGACGAAGGGAGGCGCGCCCGGTGAGTACCAAAGACTGGATCGAAAAGGACTACTACGCAGTCCTGGGCGTGTCCAAGGACGCCTCCCCGGAGGTCATCAAGCGGTCGTATCGCAAGCTCGCGCGGGATCTGCACCCGGACAAGAACCCGGGTAACAGCGAAGCCGAGGCACGGTTCAAGGAGGTGTCCGAGGCGTACGGCGTCCTCTCGGACGAGCGCAAACGTCGTGAGTACGACGAGGCGCGGACGCTGTTCGGCTCGGGCGCCTTCCGGCGTCAGGCGGGTGCCGGCGGGTTCGGTGGTACCGGGCCCGGCGGCATGCCGTTCGATTTCACCGACCTGTTCAACGCGCAGAATGCCGGGGGCCCACAGGCTCCCGGCGGTGCTCATCGGGCCCGCAGCGGGGGCCTCGGTGATCTGTTCGGGGCGATGTTCGGCGGTGGACGGCAACCGGGCGCGTCCAATCGCGGCGGCGACATCGAGACCGAGGCGACGCTCGACTTCGCCGAGGCCGCTCGGGGCGTCACCGTGCCGCTGCGGTTGCACGCGCCGGGAGTCTGCGAGACCTGTCAGGGCAGCGGGGCAAAGCCCGGCACGAAGCCGCGCACCTGTCCGCTGTGTCTGGGTACCGGCCTGGTCAGCCGCAACCAGGGCGCGTTCTCGTTCTCCGAGCCGTGCCGTGAGTGCCAGGGTGCCGGTTCGGTGGTCGACGAGAAGTGCGTCGACTGCAAGGGCACCGGAGGCGTCACCAAGACCCGGACGATGCACGTGCGGATCCCGGCCGGGGTCAGCGACGGGCAGCGCATCCGGCTCAAGGGCAAGGGCCAGCCCGGCCAGCGCGGTGGGCCGCCCGGTGACCTGTACGTCGTCGTCCACGTACGGGGACACAACCTGTTCGGGCGCAGTGGCCTCAACCTGACGCTGACCGTGCCGGTCACGTTCCCCGAGGCGGTCACCGGAACCGAGATCCGGGTGCCGACCCTCGACGGGTCGGTCACGCTGCGGGTCGCGCCGGGGACGCCGAGCGGGCGCGTGCTGCGGGTCCGCGGAAAGGGCGTCCGGAAGGGCGATGCCCCTCCGGGCGACCTGTTGGTCACCATTGAGGTCGAAGTGCCCAGCAACCTCAACGAGGCCGCACGGAAGGCGCTAGCCGACTACGCGGCCGCGACGCCGGGTAATCCCCGGGCCCACCTGGAACGGGAGGGAGCGCGATGAGCCAGCCCAGCCGCAACGGGGATCTCGAGATCGAGATCGACGTGGCGTTCGAGGGCCCGGTCTTCGTGATCTCGATCGCCGCCCAGTTGTCCGGGATGCACCCGCAGACGCTTCGCCAGTACGACCGGCTCGGGCTGGTACAGCCCGGCCGGTCGGCCGGCGGGGGTCGCAGGTACAGCGCCAGGGATGTGGTCCTCCTGCGCGAGATCGCCCGGTTGTCGCAGGAAGAGGGCGTCAATCTGGCCGGCATCAAGCGGATCATTGCGCTGACCAAACAGGTGCGTGATCTGGAAGAGCGCACCGAACAGTTGGTCGCCGAGTTGCGGGCGGCGAGGCAGGAGTCGGCGGAGATGCGCGCTTCGATGCCGTATCGGGGTGAGCTGGTACCGCTGGATCAGTCGGTGCTGCCGGTTTGGCGCCCGAAGGGCCGTTGATCTGACCGGCCGGGACCAGCGGCGCGCCTGACCGGATCTTCCGCTCGAGCAGCCCTCCGGCGGTCTTCGCAGTGTTCGGCCTAGGGATTCACTTGCATGAGCGGCCCAGATCAAGCAGCTTCCCGGTGCGCTGTCGCCGGTCGACGCAGACTGGGGCCGCTGGTGGGTGAGGACAGCGGCTACTACGACACCTGACTGGTTGCGACCGACGACCGAGTAGTGGGCTGCTTAGTGGTCAACTGATCGGCGTGCGAATCACCGTTGATGCGGAGGCGATAGGACGCCGTCGGCGTGACGCGCCCGGAGCATGCGGCCTCTGGCCGGTCACCGTCCGCGCTGCAGCGGCGTCGCATACGACGCGCGCGTGCCGGCCGCCGTCGGCGTGCCGAGCAGACCGACGTCGGGGTTGCCAGTCTCCGGAGGACAGCTGTACGACGCCGGAGCAGTGGCGAACCCGACGGCGGCCCTCTCCCGGTGGGTGGAACGACGGCAGACGGGATGCCTAGGGCTGAAGATCGGTCGAGGGGTCGGGCCTCACGAGGGCGGCGAAGTCGTCGATGCGGTCGGCGGTGTCCCAGGCGTGGCACAGGCGCTCGATGATCGCAAACTCGTCGGGGGAGATCGAGAGGTTCCAGCCGAGGAGGCCGCCGGCCAGGTGGTCGATCGCGGTGTCAGGCTCGTCGACTCTCGCCAGGTCCTTGACGGAGTCCAAGAAGCTGTACGTGCCTTCGCGGCGGGTGATCGAGTCGACCACGTGCGCGAGTGCCTGGACGTCGGCCGGTTCAAATCTGGGCATCGCTCCGCCTCGTGTCGCCGTGCCGTCAGCGTGCCAATGGTGACGGAATTCAAGGTTCATCGACGGACACCCCGCACCGCAGGTCAGAGCTCACGACGGCCCCGGCGGCACCGGTTCCCAAGCTGAGTTCGATTCCCGTCACCCGCTCGTCGTCGTTCCAGGCTGGAACGCCCGCCGTGCCATTAGGCCGTCGGGGCGAGGTCGCCGTGCCCTGGGAGCCCGTCCGCTTTGGCGACGCTGGTCAGTGACGGCCTTCCCTCTCACCATCGCCAGCGCGGCCGTCGTACCTGTCTGGTACGGAACCGAGTTGGCCTCCTGGAGCCCCTGAGCAGGTCCCCTCGCCATGTCGCTCCGGGCTGGCGTTAGGTGGGTCTGGCTACCACGGCAGAACCTCGTGGTCCTGCCAGAGCAGGCCCGTTGGGGCCGGCGACCCATCCGCCTGCACCGCCGGGCGGGTGCACAGCCAGATCGCCGTCTCGGCACCCTCCGCGGCCGACCTCGGCGCCCCCGACCCGCCCAGATCCGTCCGGCTCCGGCCCGGCGCCACCGCGTCCACGAACAGCCCCCGCCGGCCCAGCCCCGTCTCGTACGCGAAATTCCTCGTCAGCGCGTTCAGGCCCGCCTTGGCCACCCGGTACGGGGCCACCCCACCCGTGTTCCCCGGGCCGGTCATCCGGCCCTCGTCCGCCGAGACGTTCACGATCCGGCCGGAGCGTCGGGCCATCATCGCCGGGGCGAACGCCTGGATGAGCAGGAACGGCGCGTCCAGGACGACCGCCGAGACCGCTCGCCATTCGCGGTAGCTGGCCTTCAACGTCTTCGAGGTCCGGCTGCCCAGTACTCCGGCCCCGTTGACCAGGATCTCCACCTCACCGATGGCGGCCACCTGCGACGGGAGACGAACGACCGCACCCGGCTGAGCCAGGTCGCACGGCGCGGCCACCGCGTCGATCGACTCCGTGCGCAATTTGAACACCGCCTCGTCGAGGCGTTCGGGGTCCCGGGCCACGCACACCACGGTGGCCCCCGCCCGCCCGAGACCGAGCGCGATCTCGTTTCCGATGCCCCGGCTCGCGCCGGTGACCAGTGCGACCTTGCCGTCCAGAGTCCCCACGGCTACCAGCCTTTCATGTCCGGCCCGAGATGCAGACTTGGACAAACGGCGCGAGGATCGAGCTATGCGCATACTCGTGACGGGCGCTACCGGCTACATCGGCGGACGTTTGGTGCCCAGGCTGCTCGAGCAGGGACACACCGTCCGCTGCCTGGTCCGGACGCCCTCGAAACTCCGCGACGTTCCCTGGGCCAAGCACATCGAGATCGTCCAGGGCGACGTCACCGACCCGGAGTCCGTCCAGAACGCGGCCCAGGGCATCGACGTCCTCTACTACCTCGTCCACAGCCTCGGCACCAAAGGCTTCGACGACCTCGACCGCCGGGCGGCGGAAACCGTCGCCGACGCCGCCGCGCACCAGAACGTCCAAAGGATCGTTTATCTGGGCGGATTGACCCCCGAAGGGGTGTCCGCCCGAGACCTCTCGCCCCACCTGCGGTCCCGGACCGAGGTCGGGCAGATCTTTCTCGACTCGTCGGTCCCCACCGTCGTGTTGAACGCGGCGGTCATCATCGGGTCGGGGTCGGCCTCGTTCGAGATGCTCCGCTACCTCACCGAACGCCTTCCGGCGATGGTGACGCCCCGGTGGGTGCGCAACCGGATCCAGCCGATCGCGGTCCGGGACGTGCTGCGCTACCTGGTCGAGTCGGCCGAGATCGACAGCACGGTCAACCGGGCGTTCGACATCGGTGGCCCCGACGTCCTGACCTACCGGGACATGATGCAGCGCTACGCCCGGGTCGCCGGGCTGCCGCGGCGGTTCATCGTGCCGGTCGGGGTGCTGTCGCCGACGCTCTCGGCGCAGTGGGTGAACGTGGTGACGCCGGTTCCGCGGGCGATCGCGATCCCGCTCGTGCAGTCGTTGATCCACGAGGTCGTCTGCCACGAGCACGACATCGCCGAGTACGTCCCCGACCTGCCCGAGGGGCTGACCCCCTACGACCACGCGGTCGAGCTCGCGCTGCGTCGCATCCGCGACGATGCGGTCGAGACGACCTGGTCCTGGGCCTCGACGCCGGGTGCGCCGAGCGACCCGCTGCCCAGCGACCCGGAGTGGTCCGGTGGCAGCGCCTATGTCGACGTCCGGGAGCGCGTCACCAAGGCGCACCCGCAGACGCTCTGGCGAGTGATCGAGGGCATCGGCGGAGAGAACGGCTGGTACTCGTTCCCGCTGGCCTGGTCGGTGCGCGGCTGGATGGACCGGGTGATCGGCGGGGCCGGCCTGCGCCGCGGACGCCGGGATCGGGACCAGATCTACGTCGGCGAGGCGCTGGACTGGTGGCGGGTCGAGGAGATCGAGCCCGGCCACCTGCTGCGGCTGCGGGCGGAGATGCGGGTGCCCGGCCGGGCCTGGCTGGAGCTGACCGTGGCGCCCGATCCGGTCGGCGCACGCTATAGGCAGCGGGCCGTCTTCCTGCCCCGCGGACTGGCCGGCCACGCATATTGGATCGCGATCGTGCCGTTCCATGGCATCGTTTTCGGAGGAATGGTCCGTAATATCACTAGGGCGGCCGAGCGGGCGGAGACCGGTGAACCCATGGTCACGGCCACCGGGTTGCCGCTGCAATCTCCAATTCGTTGAGAATGGGCTGAGCTGCGGCGTCACTAAGTAGGTACAGCCAAGTACCCTGCTCGGAATACTGTGGCCGACGGAGGAGCGCCGGTGAGCGAGCAGGACCATGACCGGGTCGAACGGGAGCTCTCCCTCCTCATCCGGCAATACCGGACGTTGATGGTGACGAGCGCGTCGACGGTTCACACCGGTCTGGAGCTCAGCGCGTACGCGACGCTGCGGCTGCTCGACACGGACGGACCGCTCCGCGCGTCGACGATCGGCGAGCGGTTCGCGCTGGACAAGTCGACGGTGAGCCGCCAGCTGAGCCGGCTGATCGACTGGGGACTCGTCGAGCGCACCCCAGATCCCTCGGACGGCCGGGCGCACCTGGTCGCGATCACGCCGACCGGCCACGACCGGCTGACCGGCGTCAGCAACGATCGCAAGCAGGAGATCCGGCGCCTGCTGGAGCTGTGGGACGAGAAGGACGTCGCCGAGTTCGGTAGGTTGCTCGAGCTTTTCAACCGGACGAACGCCGGGTGATACTCCGTTATCGGGCGGGGATAGTGGGGTTATGCGACGCAGAAATTGGCTGGCGATCCAGGTCGAGGTGATCGCCGGTGCGGACAGCCCGCTGTGGCCACGGCCCGGACGGCTGTTCGCGGTGGCCCGCTCGCACTCGTTCGCCGAGTTCGGAGCGGCCGTCGACCAGGCGCTGGCGCGCTGGGATCTCCCCAAGCCGGCCCAGTTCGTGCTGGCCGACGGCGTCCGGGTGGAGGACACCGAGCTCACCAAGATGGGCGAGCTGAACCAGGACGACCAGTTCGCCTACGTGTTCGACGGGAGCTGGGCCCACCTCTGCACGGTGATCGAGCGTCCGTTCGACCCGCGGAAGACCCGCCTCGGCGGGGTCCCCGAGCTCCCGACGCCCTACTGGGGCTGGGGTGCGCTGCCCGACCAGCACGGCCTGCGCTGGCCCAAGGACGACGGGCAGAAGCCCGGCCCCCGGCAGCCGGCCCAGCCCTACGACGACCTTCCGCCGCTGCTCCCCGGCTGGGGCGGTCAGTAGCGGTAGGCCTGCAGGCGCTTCTTGTGCGACGACCGGCGCAGCCCGACGACCAGCGCGATGATGCCGCCGATCGTGATGCCGAGGCAGGGCAGCCCGGCCAGCGCAGCGATGCCGCCGGCCACGCTCCCGGCGAACATCCCGAGCTCGGGCTTCCCGCCGAGCGCGTACCGGCCCGCGTCACACTTGATCGAGTAGGTGCCCGCCTTCTCGACCGTGATCGTCGAGGCCCAGGTCCAGCTGCTGCCGTCGCGGGTGAACGTGAACGTCCCGCCCGGGGTGGTGGCGGTGATGCCGTCGCCGTAGCTGCAGGACGTGGACGAGCCCTCGGGGACGAAGATGCCGTAGACGCCGGGTTGGAGGTCGATCTCCCCGCTCTGCGCCGTGCGGGTGAAGTCGGGGATCGACTTGACCGCCGACACGACGCCCAGGGCGAACGCCCCGACGCCGACCGCGGTGAAGAGTACGGCGATGAGCACCGCGACGACGTACCAGACGCGGCGGGGGCGGAGTTGACGGGAGTCGACCGGGTAGGCCATGCCGACATCTTGCCGTGCTCTGGCAAAGTTGAGTGGAATACACTCAAGTTTGTTGCCGTTCTTCGAATCGACTAAGACCTTCGTCCGACGGGAGCCACGCAGCCCGATATGAACGCTGAGACCCTTACCACCAAGAGCCGCGAGGTGCTGGCCACTGCTCTGTCCGCGGCGTCCGAGGCCGGGCACGCGACGATGGAGCCCGCCCACCTGTTGATCTCGTTGCTCGACGTCGACGGTTCTACGGCGCCCGCCCTGCTGCGTGCGGTGGGCGCGAGCCCGGAGAACCTGCGAACCCGGGCCACCACCGCGCTCAAGCGCATGCCGAGCGCGTCCGGCGCCAGCGTCGCCCAGCCGCAGATCGCGCGGGCGGCCCTGAACGCCATCGAGGCGGCCGAGCGCATCGCGAAGCCGCTGGGCGACGAGTACGTGTCCACCGAACACCTGCTGGCCGGCCTGGCCAAGGCCGGTGGCGAGGTCAGCGACTGGCTCCGCAGCGTCGGCGCCGGGGAAGACGCGCTGGTCAGCGCATTCACCGCGGTCCGCGGAGGCAACCAGCGGGTGACGTCCCCCGACCCCGAGGGCACCTACAAGGCTCTCGAGAAGTACGGCATCGACCTCACCGCCCGCGCCCGCGAGGGCAAGATCGACCCGGTCATCGGCCGTAACTCGGAGATCCGCCGGGTCGTGCAGGTGCTGTCCCGCCGCACCAAGAACAACCCGGTGCTCATCGGTGAGCCGGGCGTCGGTAAGACCGCGGTCGTCGAGGGCCTGGCCCAGCGCATCGTGGCCGGTGACGTCCCCGAGTCGCTGCGCAACAAGCGGCTCATCTCGCTCGACCTGGGCGCGATGGTCGCGGGCGCCAAGTACCGCGGCGAGTTCGAGGAGCGGCTGAAGAGCGTCCTCGAGGAGATCAAGAGCTCCGACGGGCAGATCGTCACGTTCATCGACGAGCTGCACACGGTCGTGGGCGCCGGTGCGTCCGGCGACTCGTCGATGGACGCAGGCAACATGCTCAAGCCGATGCTGGCCCGCGGCGAGCTCCGCATGGTCGGCGCCACCACGCTCGACGAGTACCGCGAGCGCATCGAGAAGGACCCGGCGCTCGAGCGTCGCTTCCAGCAGGTGCTGGTGGGCGAGCCGAGCGTGGAAGACACGATCGGCATCCTGCGTGGCCTGCGCGAGCGGTACGAGGCGCACCACCGCGTGCGCATCACCGACGCCGCCCTGGTCGCCGCGGCCGCGCTGTCCGACCGGTACATCACGTCCCGCTTCCTGCCCGACAAGGCGATCGACCTGGTCGACGAGTCGGCGTCCCGGTTGCGGATGGAGATCGACTCCCGTCCCGTCGAGATCGACGAGAAGCAGCGCGCGGTCGACCGTCTGCACATGGAGGAGCTCGCGCTCGAGAAGGAGTCCGACGCGGCCTCGGTCGAGCGTCTGAAGCGGATCCGGCAGGATCTGGCCGACCGGCAGGAGGAGCTCTCCGAGCTCAACGCCCGCTGGGAGCAGGAGAAGGCCGGTCTGAACCGGGTCGGTGAGCTCAAGCAGCAGCTCGACGACGTCCGCGGGCAGGCCGAGCGGGCCCAGCGCGAGGGTGACCTCGGCCGGGCGTCCGAGCTGCTCTACGGGCAGATCCCGGCGCTGGAGAAGGAGCTGGCCGAGGCGTCGAGCACGGCCGAGGCCACCACTCCGATGGTCAAGGAGGAGGTCGGCCCGGACGACATCGCCGACGTCGTCGCGCAGTGGACCGGCATCCCGGCCGGGCGGCTGCTCGAGGGCGAGACCGCCAAGCTGCTCCGGATGGAGGACGAGCTCGGCCGCCGGCTGATCGGGCAGAAGGAGGCCGTCTCCGCGGTCTCGGACGCGGTGCGCCGGGCTCGTTCCGGCGTGGCCGACCCCGACCGTCCGACCGGGTCGTTCCTGTTCCTGGGCCCCACCGGGGTCGGTAAGACCGAGCTGGCCAAGGCGCTGGCCGAGTTCCTGTTCGACGACGAGCGCGCGATGGTGCGCATCGACATGAGCGAGTACGCCGAGAAGCACTCGGTGGCCCGGCTCGTCGGTGCCCCTCCGGGCTACGTCGGCTACGAGGAGGGCGGTCAGCTCACCGAGGCGATCCGGCGGCGTCCGTACACGGTCGTCCTCCTCGACGAGGTCGAGAAGGCCCATCCGGACGTCTTCGACATCCTCCTGCAGGTGCTGGACGACGGTCGGCTGACCGACGGACAGGGCCGCACGGTCGACTTCCGGAACACGATCCTCGTGCTGACGTCGAACCTGGGCTCGCAGGCCATCACCGACCCGGCGCTGGACGACAAGGGCCGGCGCGAGGCGGTCATGGAGGTCGTGCGGGCGCGGTTCAAGCCCGAGTTCCTCAACCGGCTCGACGACGTGGTCGTGTTCCACGCGCTCGGCACCGAGGAGCTCACCCGGATCGTCGACATCCAGCTCGACCGGCTGGGTTCGCGCCTGGCCGACCGGCGGCTGACGCTGCAGGTCACCGACGCGGCCCGGGAGTGGCTGGCGATCGGCGGGTTCGACCCGGTCTACGGCGCGCGGCCGCTGCGCCGGCTGGTGCAGTCGGCGATCGGCGACCAGCTGGCGCGGGCGCTGCTCGCGGGTGAGGTGGTCGACGGTGACACGGTCTACGTGGACGTCGACGCCGAGCGGGACTCGTTGGTCGTGAGTTCGGAGCCGATCATTCAGCTGTGATTTTCAAGGGGCGCCCCGGCCGGGGCGCCCCTTGGGCGACTAGAAGAAGTCCTTCTCCGGGTTCCCGCCGATGCGGTGGCCGGGCAGTGCGCTGATCGCGTCCATCTGGGCGTCGGTCAGCTCGAAGTCGAAGACCTCGAAGTTCTCCTTGATCCGCGACGGGGTCACGGACTTCGGGAACACGATGTTGCCGAGCTGGACGTGCCAGCGCAGCACGGTCTGGGCCGGGGTGCGGCCGACCTCGTCGGCGATCTTCGCCAGCGCCGGCTCCTCGAGCAGGCCCTGGCCCTGGCCGATCGGGCTCCAGGCCTCGGTCAGGATGCCGTGCTCCGCGTTGAACGCGCGCAGCTCGTCCTGGTTGAAGCCGGGGTGCAGCTCGATCTGGTTCACCGCCGGGGTGACGTCGGTCTTCTCCAGCAGGTTGAACAGCTGCGCCTGGTGGAAGTTCGACACGCCGATCGCGCGCGCCCGGCCTTCGGCCAGGACCTTCTCCAGCTCCCGCCAGGCCTCGACGTACAGGTCACCGCGGTCCGGCCGCGGCCAGTGGATCAGGTACAGGTCGACGTGGTCGACGCCGAGGTTCTGCAGGCTGGTCTCGAACGCTTCCCGGGCCCGGGCGTGGTCGGGGTTCGCCAGCTTCGTCGTGATGAAGATGTCTTCGCGCGGGACGCCGGAGTCCCGGATCGCCTGGCCGACGCCCTGCTCGTTGCCGTACGCGGCGGCCGTGTCGACGTGCCGGTAGCCCGTCTCCAGTGCGACCCGGAGCGCGTCGACGATCTCGTCCGACGAGACCTGCCACACCCCGAAGCCGAGCTGAGGGATCTGGACCCCGTTGTTCAAGGTCAGGTTAGGCACGTTGCCCATGTGGGTCCTTCCTCTGATCAGTACCGATCAAGGATCACCCACGAGCCCGGACGAGAAACCTAGGGGCCGGTGATCGCCTGGCGGAGGGCGGTTGCTTCGGCGGGGTCGGGGCCGTAGGCGGCGACCAGCTTCCCGTCCTGCCGGTCGAACTGCGCGACGAACGGGCGGCCGCCCTGCGTCCCCAGGTACGCGACGGTCGGCTGGCCGTCGGTCGCCCACGGCACGCGGTCGGGGCCGGCCGCCGTCACCTCGATCATCCGGCGCCAGTCGGCCAGCTCGGAGTCGGCCGGCGTCCGCTCGTACCAGGCCTGGGCGCTGCGGTCGAACGTGTCCATCACGTCGCCGTCGTCCAGGTCGTTCGTGGCGCAGCCCTTCCCGTCGCGGAGGCACTCGGTGGCCAGCGGAGCACGGGCGATCGCGCTCGCGCTGGCCGTCACCTGGTACTTCGTCGTCGACATGGGGGCGCCGGGCGCGGTCGCCGACGCGTAGAACTTCCGCCAGGCCGGCGTCGTCACCCGGCAGCTGACGTCGGCCGCGGCCGACGCGGGCACCTCGGCACGCCCGGACCGGCAGCGGCCCAGCACGGTGCGGTTGCCGGTGACCCGGCCGTCGAGCACCGCGGTGACCGGCTCCTCGTCCGACGGGTTGCGGACCCGGCCGGTCACCGTGCAGCCCTGGGCGTCGCAGGTGTGGCGCAGCGCGCCCTCGAACTGCAGGGTCGTGTACGCGTCGTAGCTGCCGGTCCGCAGCGCGGGCAGCCCGAGCGCGACGTCCCGCGCGATCTGCGCGGTGGGCCCGGGCGGCGTGATCACGAAGTTCACCGCGGTGCGCGGGCCGAGCAGGCTGCCCTCGGTGCGCACCACCTGGTACGGCTTCTCGGCCGTCACCCAGAGCGTCCCGGCGGTCGCCTCGACCTTGCGCACCTGCACCTTGTCGACCTCGGTCACCGGCGGCATGCCCTCGATCTGCAGCGAGCCGAACGCGTCGTCGACGAGCTTCCCCAGTGCCTCGGGCTTGAGCTTCGCGGCCGGGTCGAACCCGATCGTGGTCGCGGACACCGCGACCCAGACGTCGTCGTAGGTGTCGGCCCGGTTGTCCGGCGCCCACCAGGCCGCCGGGGCCTTCACGTAGGTGGTCGAGTCCACGACCAGGGTCTGGGCCGCGATCCCGTTCCGCCGGATCTTCCCCGCGCCTTCACCGGCGCCGTTGAGCCGGACGTCGACGGCGATCTCCTCGCCGCGGCCGTCCTGCACCGTCCCGTTGATCCGGACGCCGTTGGCCTGCTCGAGGTTCGACGCCGCAATTCGGACGTGATTCGCCACCGAGTCGTAGCTGACCATCTTGCCGTCGATCGGGCTGCATCCAGTCACGACCAGCGCAAGAGCCAGCAGGGCAGCTACCCGGTACCGCAAACCGAGACTCCTCCCCCGATCGTCCGGAACTCCAGCTTACGGACCCGCTGATCTCCCATGATCCGTGGCCGGACCGGTCTGTCGCCCTGCTGACCCCGAAACCAGCCGGAAATAGGAGTAACCGATCGTCGATCGGCCCTCCCGGGCGGACCGCCGGGGCGACCGCTGGCGCGGGTTGGCAAACTGCTGTCATGGCGCTGTTCGAACGTCGCTCACGTGACCCGCGTGACAGCATCGCCGCGTTCTGGACCTGGTGGGCCCGCACCCGCGATCAGGTGGGCGCCGGCCTCGACCGGGACGACCTCGGCAAGCTGCACCGCGACCTCACCGGACGTGTGCGCGCCATCCACCCCGAGCTCGCCTGGGAGCTGACGTCCGGCCGGTCGGCCAAGCACGCGCTGGTGGTCAGCCCGGAGGGGTCGCCCGCGCTGCGTCCGGTGACCGAGCGGTGGCTGCGCGCCGGCCCCGGGCCGGACGCCGACTGGGAGTACTACGCCTCCCGTCAGCCCGACCCGACCGCCTACACCGGCTCGGTGCAGCTCGGCGGCCGTCCCTTTCAGCCGGGCTCGGCCCGGTTCGGGTACGAGATCGACCTCGACCGCGCCCGGGTGCACGTCGCGGTCTGGCACCCCGACTTTCCCCGCTTGGACGAGGCGGTCCGGCTGCAGGCGTCGTTCCTGCTGCTCGACTGGGCCCTGGGCGAGGACGACGTCGAGCGCTGGCTGGGCGAGGTCAAGGTCACCGGAGAAGACCAGCCGAACGACGTCGAGGAGCTGCGGGCCGCGGTCGCCGAGCTGGCCACGCATTACAAGTTCGGCGAATGGGTGACGGTCGACGGGTTCGACGACCGGGACCGGCCGGTCACCGTGCGGGTCCGGGTGCCGTTCGCCCGCCTCGACTACCCGCTCTACGACCTGCATGGCCGGGTCCGGATGCCGTTCGAACCCGGTTCGGCCGAGGAAGCGGCGCTGGACGGCGTCCAGAACGGGTTGCTGGGGCGGCTCGGGGACTCCGCGGTGCTGGTCGCCGTCGTCACGATGGCCGGCGTCCGCACGTTGCACCTGTACGCGGACAGCAACGGCGTGGTGCCGGACCAGGTCGCGACCTGGGCCGGTCAGCAGACCATCCAGGTGACCCAGGAGTGGCGTCCGGACCCCGGCTGGGAAGCCGTGCGCGGTTTGTATTGATGTCGGGAAATTGACGGCCTGTTCTTCACAGATGTCTCTTAAGGAATCAGCGCTGTTACGGCAGGGTAGGGGACCTCAACTTCTCTGTACGGCACTGAAAGGACCCGCATGACATACAACCCGCCCCCGCCGGGTGCGGCCGGCCCGCCCCCGCCACTCCCCGGGCAGGCCCCCCGCGGACCTCGACCGGCGACCGTCACGATGGCCGCCTACGTCCTGGTCGGCGAGGCGGTGTTACTGCTGCTCGGGGCGGTGGTCTCGCTGCTCGCGCAGGACACCATCAAAGAGGCGACCGACAAGTACCTGGACGACCAGAACCTGACCAGCTCGAGCACCAACGGCACCGCGAGCCAGGTCTTCGGGATCGTGTTCGGGCTGATCTTCGCGGCCGCGTTCATCGGTCTGGCGCTCGGCGTGCTGCGCGGGGCCAACGTCGCCCGGATCATCGCCTGGGTCGTGTCCGGCCTCGCGCTGTGCTGCGTCGGCGTGTCGACCGCGTTCTCGCTCGCGGTCATCTCGAAGTACCTGCCCGGCGGGTACCTCGCGTACAGCTACCTCGTGACGTTCCTCGAACTGGCGGGCTTCGTCGCGATCATCGTTCTGCTGGCGCTCCCGGCGTCGAACGCGTACTTCCGTAAGCCGGCCGCCGGCTACTGAGGTTCGTCCGCGGGGTCGGCAGGAAGTTCCTGCCGGCCCCGTTCCCATGAGGGGGGTCATGACTACTGCACTGGTCACCGGGGCCACCGCCGGGCTGGGCGCGGCCTTCGCCCGCGCGCTCGCCGCCGAGCGGCGCGATCTCGTGCTCGTGGCTCGCGACGCCGAGCGGCTGTCCGCCACCGCGTCCGACCTGCGCGACCGCTTCTCGGTCGACGTCGAGGTCCTGCCGGCCGATCTGGCTTCGGTCGACGGGTGTGAGCTCGTCGAAAAGCGTTTGGCGGACGCCTCGCGGCCGGTCGAGCTGCTGGTGAACAACGCGGGCATCGGCCTGCGCGACGCGTTCCTGGAGAACCCGATCGAGGACGAGGAGCGGATGCTCGCGCTCAACGTCCGGGCAGTCATGCGGCTCACGCACGCGGCGGTGCCGGGCATGGTGACGCGGGGGCACGGCGACGTGCTGAACGTCGCCTCGGTGGCCGGGTTCGGCGTGACCGCGCCGGGCTCGACGTACTCGGCCACCAAGGCCTGGGTGATCACGTTCAGCGAGTCCGTGCACTTGACGCTGCGGCAGCACGGTGTGCGGGTGAGCGCGGTGTGCCCGGGGTTCGTGCGGACGGAGTTCCACTCGCGGGCGGCGATCCCGACCGAGAACATCCCCGACGTGCTGTGGCTGGACGCCGACGACGTCGTGCGAGATGCGCTCGCCGATCTGCGCCGGGGACGACCGACCAGCGTGTCGAGCGTCCGCTACAAGGTCTTGGGCGGGATCGTGCGCTACGCGCCTCGGCCCGTCTTCCTCAGGCTGATCGGACGGGCTGCCCGGACCGTCGGAAGGTAATTGCGTTGCCCGCGTAGCGGGACTGGCCGACCGTGGCGGGATGCTGACGGTGGACGCGGTCGACGTGACGGACGAGGCGGCTTTTCGGCAGTGGTTCTCGGTGCGGGTCCGGGCGCATCTCGCGGACGCTCCGTCGTTGCCGGCCACTTCGTTCGAGGAGGCCCGGAGCGATCTGCCGCGGCCCGGCGATCCGTACGACCGGTGGCATCACCTGATCGCGCTCGACGGCTCCGAACCGGTGGGGTCGGCGCGGGCCGAGCTGACGTGCGACAACCCGGACCTCGCGTACCTGACCGTGGTGGTCCGGCCCGACGCGCGTCGGCGCGGGGTCGGATCGGCGCTGCTGGGCGCGCTCGAAGACTGGTCGGCGGAGGCCGGGTGCACGGCGCTGATCGGCGACACGATGCGGCCGGCGGGGTCGGCCGTCCCGGGCGACGCGTTCGCGGCTGAGCACGGCTACCGGGCCGGGGCGGTCTCGGTGTTCCGGCTGCTCGACGTGCCCGAGGCGTTGACGCGGCTCGACGCGCTGGACCCCGGGGTGCCGTCCGGGTACCGGGTGGTGACCTGGGCCGAGCGGTGCCCGTCGGAGCTCCTGGAGTTCCGGGCCGCGCTGAACGAGGAGATCGCGGCCGACGACCCGGCGACCCGGCAGGCCGTCGAGGCCTGGGACGGGGCGCGCGTCCGGGCCTACGAGGACCGGATGATCGCGGCCGGGCGGTCCCGGCTCTGTGCCGGGGTTGTGGAGACGGCCAGCGGGGAGCTGGTCGCGGTCACCTGGTTCGTGCGGCCGCCCGGCGAGCGGGAGCACGTCAAGCAGCTGGGGACCGTGGTGGCGCGGAAGCACCGCGGGCACCGGCTGGGCCTGCTGGTGAAAGTCGCGAACCTGCGGCAGCTCGGGTCGGCGTGGCCGGGTACGCGGGTCGTGTCGTCGTGGAACGGGGACCTGAACGCGGCGATGATCGCGATCAATTCGGCGCTGGGCTACCGGGTCGCCGGGGAGGGGACCGACTGGGAGAAGAGTTTTCGCTCGTAGGGGAAGCGGTCGGCTCCGGTCGTTCCGGCTACCAGGGTGGAGGCATGCGATTACTCGTGCTCGGTGGGACGAAGCTGTTGGGCAGTGCGGTGGTGCGGACCGCCCTCGATGCCGGTTGGGACGTCACGACGCTGACCCGGGGGCGGACCGGGGCGCCGCCGCCCGAGGTGGACGCGCGGAGCGGTGACCGGAACACGTCGGCCGGCCTGGCCGCGTTGGGCGACGACACGTGGGACGTGTGCGTCGACACGTCGGGGTACGTGCCGCGGTTCGTGGCGCTGGGCGCCGAGGCGCTGGCCGGGCGGGTCGGGCGGTACGTGTTCGTGTCGACGGTGAACGTGTACCCGGACTGGCCGGACGAGCCGCTGACGTCGTCGTCGCGGGTGCACGACTGCCCGGTCGACGCCGGGCCGGACGACGGCGACTACGGGTACCTGAAGTCCGGGTGCGAGCGGGTGATCCTCGACGCGTTTCCGGGGGCCGCGACGATCAACCGGTCCGGGCTGATCTTCGGGCCGCAGGACAACATCGCCCGGGTGTCGTGGTGGGTGCAGCGCGTCGCACGCGGGGGCGACGTGCTGGCGCCGGGGCGTCCGGATCAGCCGTTGGCGCTGATCGACTCGCGGGACATGGCGGCCTGGATGCTGTCGGCCCCGCCGGGGGTGTTCGTGGTGAACTCCCGGGCCGGCACGCAGACGTTCGGGTCGCTGCTGGAGACGGCCCGGGAGGTGACCGGGTCGGACGCCCGGTTCACCTGGGTGCCCGACCAGGTGCTGCTGGACGCCTCGGTGGAGTCGTGGACGGAGATGCCGCTGTGGATGCCGGCGCCGTTGTCCGGGCACGCCTGGGACATGCCGGTGGACGGTGCTTACGACACCGGGCTGACGATCCGTCCACTGGCGTCGTCGTTGGCCGACGTCTGGGAGTGGGTGCGTGAGCACGGGCTGCCCGCGCCGGAGGCGGGGGAGCGTCCGAGTGAGCAGGAGCAGCGGCTGACGGCGGAGCGGGAGCAGGAGATCCTGGCTACGGTCGCGGGCTGACGCACGGTGGGCGCGGGTGGGCGCCGTCGGCGGGCTGACGCGGGTGGGGGCGGTCGGCCTAGGCTGAGTGGTGTGGCCGATCGAGACGAACTCCTGCAGTTGATCCGTGACCTCGCAGTGGTGCACGGCAAGGTGATCCTGAGCAGCGGCCGGGAGGCCGACTACTACGTGGACCTGCGCCGGGTGACGCTGCACCACGCGGCGGCCCCGCTGATCGGCGGTGTTCTGCTCGACGCGACGGCCGACTGGTCCTACGACGCGGTCGGTGGCTTGACGCTGGGGGCCGACCCCGTGGCGACCGCGATGCTGCACGCGGCGGCGGCGCGCGGCCGCAAACTCGACGCGTTCGTCGTCCGCAAGGAGGGGAAGGCGCACGGGTTGCAGCGCCGGATCGAGGGTCCGGACGTGGCCGGTCGACGTGTCCTCGCGGTCGAGGACACGTCGACGACGGGCGGGAGCGTGCTGGCCGCGGTCGACGCGCTCCGCGAGGCGGGGGCCGACGTCGTGGGCGTGGCGGTCGTCGTGGATCGCGGGGCCGGGCCGGCGGTCGAGGCCGCCGGCCTGTCGTATCGGGCGGCTTACTCGCCTGCCGAGCTGGGGCTCTAGCGGTCAGTTCGGCTGCGGGGCCTGGGTGCGGACGTCGTTGAGCGACTTCTGCATTTCTTCCTTGTACTTGTCCGGCGATTGGAACCAGACGCCGACCTGGTAGGTCAGCGCGCCGCCGGGCTTGTCGGCGAAGAAGTGGCTGAAGTCGACCGCGTAGAACCCGTCCTTGTTCTTGGGGATCTCGACGTAGGTCGTGGTCGCGTCGGCCTTCTTGAGGTTCGGCTCTTCGTCGTCGTCGAACCAGGCCTCGTTCATCGTCTGCTGCTCGGTCGCGGTGCAGCCGGTCGGGCAGCGCCGGAGCATGATGTTGAACTTCTGCTGGTGCTTCTCGCCGTCGGTCTTGACGCAGCCCCAGGCCTGGGCGTCGGGGAGCGCGTCGATGCTGCCGCGGAGGCAGCTCCAGCCCTCGGGCAGACGGAACGCGAACGGCCAGCCGGCCAGGTCCATCAGCTGGATCTTGTCCTCGTTCTGCCAGGTCGGCCCGACGACGCTGACGGTCCGGACGTCGCTGCGGATCGTCGGCGTGGTGCTCGGGAGGGGCGAGCGGGATGGGGTCGGGCTCGGGGCCGCGGTCTGGGCCGGGAGCCGGCTCTCGGCCGGAGCCGACGGCTTCGGGGCGGCGGTGTTCGGCTTGTCGTCGTTGCCGCTGTTGATGAAGACGACGGCGAAGCCGGCGGCGACGATGACCAGCGCGGTGACGGCCGTGATGAGGCCGATGATGAGGATGCCGCTGCGGCTTTTCTCGGGTGCGCCGACCGCGGCGGGGGCGGCGTGGGCGGCGGGGGCGTAGCCGCCGGCCGGGCTGCTCGGGACCTGGGGGTCGTAGTGCGGGGTGGCGTTGGCGAATTGGGGTTGGGCGTACGGGGGTGCGGAGTTCTGGGCGGGAGGGCTCGACATCGGTGGGGCTGACATCGGTGGGGCTGACATCGGCGGGGAGAACTGTTCGGCGGGCGGGGGGCCGGGTTGAGTGGGTACCGGGGCTGGGGGGCCCGGGTATGGGGGTTGGCCGGGGTACTGGATGTGGCCCGGGTAGGGCGCTTCGGGCTGTTGGGCGGGGTATTGCTGCTGGTACGGGCCCGGGGGTGCCCAAGGGGAGGGCTGGGGCTGGGGAGGCGCGGCGGGGGGCGGGGCGGCGGGGGGCGGGGCGGCCTGGGGAGGTGCGGGCTGCGGCGGGGCAGGGGTTCCGGCGGCGAAGAGGGCGGAACCCACCATGGCGGTCGGGTCGACACCCGGCGGCACCGCCTGCGGGATCACGTTCATGATCCGCTCGACGCCCCGGCGTCCCGGCTCGAACCGGCTGGCCACCCACGGCCGCGGCCCCTGCATCTCGCCCGCGTGCGCGGCGACGAACTGCGGATCGGCCGGGTTGACCGACGAGCGGTCCCGGTTGACGAGGTCCGCGAACGCGCTGCGCCAGGCGGTGTCGGCGCCAGCCTCGGGTGTCAGCGCGACCATGACGACCGGACGTCCGCTCTGGTCGAGGCCACTGAACAGGTCGGCCACCGCAGCGTGATGCACCAGTCTGACTTGGGTGAACGCGCCTAACTCGTCGCCGGGTTGGGTCATCGGGTTCTCGCTCCACTCGCCTCGGGGCGTGGCCCGTACCCAGGTCCGGCGTTCGGCCCGGAGACACGGGTCAACCCGGCCGAGGCTACACGCACGTCGCTCCCCAGGCGTCCGCCGAGTCCCGCCGGTAACAGCGTGGAGTGGCTAGGGAGTTTGCGTCCGGATGTCGTTTGCCACCTTTTGGACGGCCGCCCGATCGGTGTGCGGGCTGCGCGCCCGAACGACGACCTGCCAGGTCGGCTGCTCGCCGGGCTGGGGTCCGAAGAAGTGGCTCACGAGCAGGCCGTAGCGGTTGTCGCGACCGTCGGCCACCTCGGCGTAGCTCGTGCTCGCGTCGCCCTCGGTCAGCGGGGCGGGGGCGATGTCACGGTTCATGAGGTCCTGGGTCGTGGGGTCGCAGGGCCGGTCGCAGGCCCGCAGCCCGACCTGCACCAGCGTGTTCGACTCGCCGGGCGGGCGGCACTCGAGGCCGGCGCTGGCGTCGCCGTCGATGATCTGGGCCGGGGTACAGCGCCAGCCGGTCGGGACCCGGAACGCGAACGGCCACCCCGGCTCGGCGATCACCGAGACTTGTTCGCCCTGGTCGAAGACCGCGCCGGTGACGATGACCGGCAGCATCTTCTTGAACGTGGGGACGTCCGCGGTGGAGCCCGGGGTCGGCGCGGCCGTCGGGGCGGCCGGTGGGTTGGCGGCCGGCGCCGTGGCGTTGCTGGCCTGCTCTTTGTCGTTGCCGCTGACCAGGAAGAGTCCGCCGATCGCGCACACCACGACGAGGACGACGGCGAGCGCCGCGAGCCCGAGGACGAGCCCGGTGCGGGAGCGGTGCTGTGGTTGCGGTGGGAGGCCTTGGGGGAGCGCGAAGGCGCCCGTGCCGCTGGCGATGGCTGCTGCGGGGCCGGGCGGCCCGCTGTGCCCCGCGGGAACCGGGCCGTTGGGGGCGCCGTGCCCGCTGCTGGGTCCGCCAGGGGCGCCGGGGCCGCCGGGGGCAGCAGATCCGCCGGGCCCGCCTGGCGCGCCGGGACCGCCGAATCCGCCTAGACCTCCGGGGGCGCCCGGAATTCCTGGGGCGCCGGGGGTGGCGGGTAGGCCGGGTGCGCCGGACGCGGCCGCTCCGCTGGGGGTGCCGGGCCCGCCGGGCGCGGCCGGGCCGCTGGGGGTTCCGAGGAGGCCGGGGGCGCCTGGGCCGCTGGGGGTTCCGGCGAGGCCGGGGGCGGTGGGGCCAGCGGGGGCGCCGGGTGGACTTGGGGTCGTGAAGGCGCCGGGCGTGGTTGGGGCGGATCCGAGGGTGCTGGGGGCAGTGGGGGTGCCCAGGGCAGCTTGGGGGACCGAGCCGCCCGGCGTGCCGGGAGGGCCGGTGAGCGGGGGAGCTGAGCCCGGGTGGGGGATGGGAACGGTGGGGTGGCGGGCTCCCGGCGGGAGGGGGCCGAGTTTCGGGGCTCCCTCGGCGCGCGGGCCGCTGTCGCCGACCGGGCCGCCGGGGGTGCCTCGGCCGCCCGGGCTGCCCAGGGGCACCTGGATCGGCGAGCCCGGTGCCTGGATCGGGGAGCCCGGTGCCTGGACCGGCGACCCCGGTGCGTGCGGGCCACCGCCCGCGACGATCGGTGAACCTCCGGCCGCGGACGTGATCGGTTCGTTCCGGCCGGTGCCGGCGAGGTGGGCCGGTGATCCGGTCAGGGGTATCGGTCCGGTCGGCACCGAGGAGATGTTGACCGCCGGGCGGGCCGGCTCGGCCTGCGGTGCCAGGGTGTTGCCGGGCCCCGGCTGTGCGGCCTGGACCGCCCCGGGCGCCGACGACAGAGCGCCTGCCGAAGAGTGGTCCGCGGCACCGCCCCCCAGGCCGGGCTGGGCCGGGCCTGATTGCGGATGACCCTGTTGGGGGGCAGCGCTGAACGACGGCTCGGTCTGGGTGCCGGCCGCGCTGGGGTGCGGCAGCCCGCCCTGCGGCCGCGCTCCGCCCGGCTGCGCACCCGGCGCTCCGCCCGGCTGCGCCCCGCCCGGCTGCGGCCCGCCCGGCTGCGCACCCGGCGCCCCGCCCGCCTGGGGATTCGGCGGCCCGCCCGCCTGGGTGTTCGGGTACTGCACGCCCGGCAGCGCCGAGGTCTGGTTCCCGCCGTACGGCGGGCCCCCGGGGATCCCGGGCTGCTGCGGCCCGCCCGGCTGGGCGCTGAGCTGGTTACCGGCCGCCGGGTGCCCCGCCGCTCCGGCCTGCGCTCCCGGCAAAGGAAGCCCCTGCGGGCCACCGTGCTGCGACGCGCCGGGCTGCCCACCTTGCGAACCAAGCCCTTGCGAACCAAGCCCTTGCGAACCAAGCCCTTGCTGGCCGGCCGGGTGCGGTGCGCCCTGTGCGCCGTGCTGGGGCGCGTCGGCCGAGGTCCCGGGCTGCCCGCCCTGTGAACCAAGCCCCTGTGAAACGGGCCCCTGCGGGCCAGCCTGAGGCGGCAGCCCCGCTAGCCCCTGCGGGCCGGGCTGGGGCGGGCCGGGCTGGGGCGGCGCGGCCGGGGCCGGCGGCCGCGGCAATGGCGGCCCCTGGTGCGGCTGGGGCACGGGCTGGCGTTGGGTCACGAGTAGCGCGCTCGGGTCCGTCCCCTCGGGCACCGCCCCGGGCAGCGCCGACAGAATGCGCTCCGCACCCCGTCGCCCGGGCATGATGCGTGAAGCGGCCCACGGCCGGCGTCCGTATAAATCACTGACGTGCACCGGGACGTCCAACGGACCCAGCGTCGTGGCATCCTTCGCCACCGCATCGGTGAACTCGGCCGACCAGTTCGGGTCGCGCCCAGCGGTTTCCGTGAGTGCGATCAGCACCACCGGACGCCGGCCGTTGCGCTCGAAGCCAGTGAACAGCTCGACGGTGGGCGTGGCATGGATCAGGCGCAGACCGGTGAACGGACCGAGATCGCCCGCCGACGTCGTCATGTGCCTTCTCCTACGCCGATGGCCCGGCTGAGCTGGCTGGAGACTAGCAGCGCGGAGCCAGCCCGGTCCGGTGTCCGGCCGCCCCCGGTCGAGTATCCGACAGCCGTCAGTGGGTCAGCGGGGCCTCGTCCGACGTCGGCTCGGCGTCGCCGGACTTCTTCTTGTGCCGACGATTACGAATCATCTCGATCAGCACCGGAAGAATCGACAGGAAAATGATGACGGCGATACCGGGCACCAGGTACTTGTCGATCGGGAAATTCTCGTCGACGACGTCGCCCAGGAAGTAGCCCAGCAGCACGATGCCGTCGGTCCAGAGAATCGCGCCGACGACGTTCCACATGAAGAACTGCTTGGCCGGCATCCCGAGCATCCCGGCGACCGGGTTCAGGAACGTGCGCACGATCGGAATGAACCGCGCGAAGACGACGGCCTTGGCCGGGCCGAACTTCTCGAACGCGGCCTCGGCCTTCTCGACGTAGATGCCCTTGAAGATGCGGGTGTTCGGCCGGTCGAACAGCTTCCGGCCGTACCGGGAGCCGAGGAAGTGCCCGAACTGCGCACCCAGCACCGCGAAGACCGGGCCCCCGATCAGCATCCCGGTGAGGCTCAGCGGCGCGCCGACGATCTTCGCGCCGGTCGCCGACGTGGCGATGCCGGCCAGGAAGAGCAGCGAGTCACCGGGGAGGAAGAAGCCCACCAGCAGACCGGTCTCGGCGAACAGGATCGCCCAGACGCCGAACAGGCCGAACGTCGTCAGCAGATACTGCGGATCGATCGGGTTCGCGGCGAGCAGCTCGTTGGCGGCGGAAATCGTCTGGGATACCTGCACGGCCCGAGGCTACCGTGACTTCCCTAAGCACCCCCTGAGCCCCGGCTGAGCGCCACCTACCGTTCAGATTGCGCAACACGCGTTAGCGTGACGAGCGTGGGAGAACGCCTGATCGTCATCGGGGCCGACGCGGCCGGTATGAGCGCGGCCAGCCAGGCCAGGAAGCGTCGCGATCATCGCGACCTGGAGATTCTCGCGTTCGAGAAGAGCGCACACACCTCGTACTCCGCCTGCGGCATCCCGTACTGGATCGGCGGGCTCGTCGACCAGCAGGACGACCTCATCGCCCGCACCGCCGAGCAGCACCGCGACCGCCACATCGACGTCCGGATCGGCCGGACCGTGACGAGCATCGACGTCCGGAACCGGACGGTCACGGTCGACGACGACAGCACCCACGAGTTCGACCAGCTGATGATCGCGACCGGCGGGAAGCCCAAGCGTCCGGACTGGCCCGGCATCGACGCGAACGGCGTGCACGGCGTCCAGACGCTCGACGACGGCGAGGCGGTCAGCGCCTCGATCCGGCACACGAAAGCGAAGCGGGCGGTCGTCATCGGTGGCGGGTACATCGGCGTCGAGATGGCCGAGGCGCTGATCCGTCACGACCTCCAGGTGACGCTCCTCGAGCGCGGTGACCAGCCGATGCACACGCTCGACCCGGACATGGGCGCGCTGGTCGCCCAGGCGCTCCGCGACTACGGCGTCGACGTCCGCACCGGGGTCACGGTGAAGGGCATCGAGACCAGGGACGGCTGGGCCAGGGCCGTCACGACCGACGACGGCACGTTCGACGCCGACGTCGTCGTGCTCGGGCTGGGCACGACGCCGAACTCGCAGCTGGCCGCGGACGCCGGCCTGCCGATCGGCCCGACCGGGGGCATCGTCACCGACCGGCGCATGCGGCTGCCCGGGCACGAGGGGTTCTGGGCCGCAGGTGACTGCGTCGAGGTGCTGCACCGGGTCACCGGGCGGCCGGCCGCGATCCCGCTCGGGACGCACGCCAACAAGCAGGGCCGGGTGGCCGGCATCAACATCGGCGGCGGGTACGCATCGTTCCCGGGCGTCGTCGGCACCGCGGTGAGCAAGATCTGCGACCTGGAGATCGCCCGCACCGGCCTGCAGGAGAAGGAGGCCGAGGCGGCCGGGTTCGCGTACGCGACCGCGACGATCGAGTCCCACACGGTCGCCGGCTACTACCCGGACGCGGCCAAGGTCACCGTGAAGCTCCTGGCCGAGAAGAGCACCGGACGCCTGCTCGGCGGCCAGATCGTCGGCGGGGCCGGCGGCGCCAAGCGCATCGACGTCCTCGCGGTCGCGATCTGGAACCAGATGACGGTGGAGGAGATGACCGGGCTCGACCTCGGCTACGCGCCGCCGTTCTCGCCGGTCTGGGACCCGGTGCTGGTCGCCGCCCGGGCCGTTTCCGACGCCCTGCGCGCCTGAGCCGCTCAGTCTTGCGCGCCTGAGCCGCTCAGTCTTGCGCGCCTGAGCCGCTCAGCCCTGCGCGCCTGAGCCGCTCAGCCCTGCGCGCCTGAGCCGCTCAGCCGTGCGTGGCTGAGTCGATCAGCCGCGTCACCAGGTCGTCGACCTGGCCCTCCAGGTCGGGCCAGGGGAACTTCGGCCGGGCCTGGCGCAGCGTCACCAGGCCGTGCAGGCCGCACCAGAACTGCAGCGTGATCATGTCGGCCTCGGCCTCGGGCACAGCCTGCCGGACCCGCGCGAGCACCGAGTTGTAGGCCTGCACCCCCAGGTAGGGCACGCCCGGCGCGGGCGGGGTCAGCTCGGCGGTGAACAGCACCCGGTAGCGCGCGGGCTCGCGCATCGCCGCGTCCACGTACGCGTGAGCGATCGCCCGGACGCGTTTGCGCGGGTCGTCGCCGGCCTCGGAGGCCGCCGCCTCCACCTCGTCGGCCAGCATGTCGAGCCAGCGTGACTTGACCGCTCGGACCAGCGACGTCAGGTCCTCGAAGTGCAGATAGATCGATGTCGTCGCGACGCCGGTCTTCCGGGCGACGGCCCGCAGCGACAGCGTGCCCGGGTCGCCGGACTCGTTCAGCAGCGCGCAGGCGGCCAGCACGATCTCGTCGCGCAGCCGATCGCCTTCACCGCGTCGGGCTGGACGCCTCCGGGTCACCTTCCGCTGCGCCTCAGCCGTCATAACGGCGAGGATACCCCCTTGACGGTTATGGGGCTACGCGCGTACACCTACGACTGTAGGGCTACAGCCGTACACCGACAGGGAGACCACCCCGATGAAACCCAGGCATCCCGGCTGGACGCTGCTCGTCGTCTGTGCCGCCGTGTTCATGCTGTTGCTGGACCTGACCGTCGTCGCGGTCGCCCTCGGCGACCTCCAGCACGACTTCGACGCCAGCCTGAGCGAGCTCCAGTGGGTGGTCGACGCCTACACGCTCCCGCTCGCCGGCCTGCTCCTCACCGCCGCGACGCTCGGCGACCGCATCGGCCGCCGCCGGATCTTCGCCGCCGGCCTCGCGCTCTTCACGCTCGGCTCGCTGGCCTGCGCCCTCGCCTGGTCGGCCCTTTCTCTGGACGCGTTCCGCGGCCTGCAGGGCGTGGGGGCGGCGCTGCTGTTCGGCACCGCGCTGCCGCTCCTCGGGGCCGCGTTCCCGGAGCCGAAGCGCCGGGCCGGGGCGATCGGGGTGTTCGGAGCGACGCTCACCGGCGCGACCGCGGTGGGCCCGCTGGTCGGGGGTGCGCTGGTCGACGGGCCGGGCTGGCGGTGGATCTTCCTGATCAACGTCCCGATCGGGATCGCGGCCCTGGTGGTCACCGCGCTCCGGCTCGCCGAATCGCGTCCGGAGAACCCGCGCAAGGCCGACTGGCCCGGTACCGCGCTGCTCACCGGTGGGTTGTTCGCGCTGCTCCTGGGCCTGATCCGGGGCCACGAGGAGGGCTGGGGCTCGGCGCTGATCGTCGGGCTCTTCGTCGCCGCAGGCGTCCTCATTGGTGGTTTTCTCGTGCGGCAGGCAACGGCGGCGCAGCCGATGATGGACCTGAGCCTGTTCCGGTCGCCGACCTTCAGCGGGGTCTCGCTGTCGGTGTTCGTCATCTCGGCCGCGCTGGTCGGGGCCACGACGTACCTGTCGCTGTATTTCCTCAACACGCTCGGGTACACGCCGTTCGAGGCCGGCCTGCGGTTCCTGCCGCTGACCGTCGCATCGTTCGTCGCGGCGCCGATCGCGGCGCAGCTCGTGCACCGGGTCTCGCCGCGGATCCTGGTCGGCGGCAGCGTGCTGGTCGCGGCGCTCGGCATGGCGCTGATGACGCAGCTCGACGGCGACTCGGCCTGGACCGTGCTGATCCCCGGGTTCGTCGTCGCCGGGATCGGGATGGGGGTGTCCGGGGCGGTCGTGTCGTCGGTGTCGCTGGCCGCGGTCGAGCCGACCCGGGCCGGGATGGCCACCGGCGTGGTCAACACGCTGCGGCAGCTCGGGGTGGCGGCGGGCGTCGCGATCTGGGGCGTCGTGTTCCAGGCCCGGGTCGGCGACGAGCTCACCTCGCAGCTGCACGGGTCCGGGCTGCCGGTGGACAAGCTGGCCGATGCCGCCGGATCGGGAGCCGGGGCCCAGATCGCCCGGGCCGTGCCCGCTCCGCTGCAGGAGATCGTCGCCGACGCGGCCCGGGCCGCCGGAGCGGCCGGCCTCGACCGGCTGATGCTGATCGGCGCGATCGCCACCGCGGTGGTGGGGGTGGCCGCTCTGGTGCTGGTCCGGGTGCCTGCCGAGCCGCCGTCGCACGCCGACGTTTCACGTGAAGCGGACGCGACGCGCGACGAAGTGCCCGAGATGGCGTGATCCTTACCGCTTTGCGGCGCTGGGCGGCTGCGACGCGTACCCGGAGCAAGGGATACTGCGGGTCAGAGAGCAAGCGATCTGAGGAGCGCACTGATGCCTATCGCCACCCCCGAGGTGTACGCCGAGATGCTGGACAAGGCGAAGGCCGGTTCCTTCGCCTACCCGGCCATCAACGTGTCCTCCTCCCAGACCCTGAACGCGGCCATCCGCGGCTTCGCGGAGGCGGAGAGCGACGGCATCATCCAGGTCTCGACGGGTGGTGCCGAGTACCTCTCCGGCCCGACCGTGAAGGACATGGTGACCGGCTCGGTCGCGCTCGCCGCGTTCGCGCACGAGGTCGCCAAGAAGTACTCGATCAACATCGCGCTGCACACCGACCACTGCCCGAAGGACAAGCTCGACGGGTTCGTCCGGCCGCTTCTCAAGATCAGCCAGGACCGGGTCGCGGCCGGTGAGAACCCGCTGTTCCAGTCGCACATGTGGGACGGTTCGGCGATCGACCTGGACGAGAACCTGAAGCTCGCCCAGGAGTTGCTGGCCGAGGCCGTCAAAGCGAAGATCATCCTGGAAATCGAGATCGGCGTCGTCGGCGGCGAGGAAGACGGCGTCGCACACGAGATCAACGAGAAGCTGTACACCGCCGAGGGCGACTTCCTGCACACGATCGACGCGCTCGGCTCCGGCGAGAAGGGCCGCTACCTGCTGGCCGCGACGTTCGGCAACGTGCACGGCGTCTACAAGCCGGGCAACGTGAAGCTGCGCCCCGACGTGCTCAAGCGCGGCCAGGAGGTGGCGGCGTCCAAGCTCGGGTTGGCCGCCGACGCGAAGCCGTTCGACCTGGTGTTCCACGGTGGATCGGGCTCGCTCCTGGAGGAGATCCACGAGGCGCTCGACTACGGCGTCGTGAAGATGAACGTCGACACCGACACGCAGTACGCGTTCACGCGTCCGGTCGCCGACCACATGCTGAAGAACTACGACGGCGTGCTGAAGATCGACGGCGAGGTCGGCAACAAGAAGACCTACGACCCGCGGGCGTGGGGCAAGTCGGCCGAGGCCGGAATGGCCGCGCGGGTCGTCGAGGCCTGCCAGTCGCTGCGGGCCGCAGGCACCGCGAAGTAGTTCGTGGTCGGCTAGGGGCTGCGGCCCCTAGCCGACCAGCAGCGCCACCGCCTCGTCGATGTCGTCGGTCAGCGCGATCGGCGGCGGCTCCACCGGCGCGTCGGCCATCAGCGGGCGCAGGAGCGCCTCCACCGGCAGCACCTCGGTCCAGTAGCGCCGGCCCAGGAAGATCATCGGGCCGGACTGCCCGTCGCTGCCGTAGAACGACTTCGTCGCGGCCTGGAACACCTCCTGCACGGTGCCGGCCCGTCCGGGCGCGAAGACGATGCCTCCGCGGCAGGCGCGCAGGATCGTGTCTTCCCGGATCGCGTTCGAGAAGTACTTGGCGATCTGCCCGGCGAACAGGTTGGCCGGCTCGTGCCCGTACAGCCAGGTCGGGATCGACAGCCCGCCGGCCCAGGGGTCGGCGTTCGGATACCGGGCCCGGACCGCCAGCGCCGACGCGGTGAACGGGTCGTGGTCGGTGAACGACGGCACACGCGCCAGGTCGTCGATCACCGCGAGGTCGGGCACGTAGGCCCCGAGGTTCGCGGCCTCCATCACGCCCGGACCGCCGCCGGTCAGCACCAGCGCGCCGGCCGCGGTCAGCGCCCGCCCCAGCGAGGCCGCCGCCCGGTAGGCCGATGACCCGCGCGGCTCGGCGTGGCCGCCCATCACCCCGATGATCGGCCCCGACGTCCACTGCGCCAGCGCGTCGCCCAGCGCGTTGTCGATGCCGTGGTCGTGCAGCCGCTGGCCCAGCGCTTCCCGCAACGGCGGCAGCGCCCCGCCGTGTTCCACGAAGTGCCGGTACACCACCGAGTCGTACATCCCGGCGAAGCCGCCCGTTTCGAACCCGCGGGTCAGCTGCTCGGCTGTGTACAGAGCCGAGGGGTGCGTCGGGTAGGGCGAGGGCGCCAACTCGGGCACGACCGACGCGCCCCGGGCCACCAGATCGGCCGCCGTGGCGCGGTCGAGCCGGCACCCGAGGAACAGCGCGTCGCTCACGTCCACGCCGTCGAACGGGACCGCGGTGAGGTCGAGACCCTGCACCGCGAGCCCGGCCAGGGTGCGTTTGTCCAGCCAGATGCGCAGTTCGGCCAGGCTCTCTAGTTCGTCCGGAGTCGAGTCCACCAGGCCATCCTGCCGACGCACGCAACTGGCCACCCCGAGTTTCCACGGAGTTTCCACGGAACGCGCGGCATGGTTTCGGCCAATGAGTTGTTATTGCTCGCTAGTGACCAGGATGCGTCGCGTAATACTGCCCACACCTGGAGGAGCCGTGGTTCTGCCACGTCCTCCCGCCCGTCAGGATGAACCCATGAGCCTTCCTCGTGACCTCCTCCCGCAGCCGCCCGCCACGCTCCTGCCGGAGGACCCGGAGGAACTCGAGGCGGTCCGGGCGGCGGCCGCCGGCGAGGAGGACCCGTCCGCGGTCGCGGCCCGGTACCCCACCAGCAGCGGCGCCTGGGCGGTTCTCGCCGACCAGGCGTTCGGCAAGGGCGACGCGGTCGCCTCCTACGCCTACGCCCGCACCGGTTACCACCGGGGGCTCGACGCGCTCCGCCGTAACGGCTGGAAGGGCCACGGCCCGGTGCCGTTCTCGCACGAGGGCAACCAGGGCTTCCTCCGGTCGCTCAACGCGCTCGCGCGCGCCGCGCTCGAGATCGGCGAGTCCGACGAGGCCGCCCGCTGCGCCCAGTTCCTCCGCGACTCGGACCCCTCCGCGGCCGACCGCATCTGACCCACCGCCAACGGCGGGCCCCGCGAGGGTGGCCCGCCGTTGTCGTGCCTATACGGACGCCAGCTCCGCCGGCGGAACAGCGAGGTCCTCTTCCGGCCGCGCCTTCTGGGGCAGCAGGAACGACAAACCGCTCAGGACGACGAGCAGTCCGGCGTCGATCAGCAGCAGCTTCTTCGCCGCGTCGGTGAAGATCTCCCTGCTCGCCGCCTGCCCCTCCTGCGCCAGCACCGCGCCGACCTCCGGTGACACCGTCCCCCGGCAACTCGCCGGGACCGCCGCCGGGTCGTCCGCCGTGGCCCGATCGTGCACACACGTCCGGAACTGCTCGACGACCTGGGGAACCTGAGCCGCGGGCACACCGGCGGTGACCAGCTCGGCCCGCAGGGCCGGCGTCACCGACGAGACCCCACCGGACGCAGCCCCGCCGAGCAGCCCGACGAACACGGTCGTCAGCACCGCGACCCCGATCGACGCACCGAGCTGCTGAATCGCGTTGAGCAACCCGCTCGCCGACCCCACCTCGTCGTCGTCGACGTCCCCCAGCGCGATGTCGAAGAACGGCGAGACGACGCCGCCCATGCCGATGCCGGCGACCAGCAGCGCCGGGGCGAAGTCGAGGCTGCTCACCGACGAACCGGCGAGCTCGAGCGTGAGCCAGACCCCGGCGATCCCGGCCGCCATCACCAGCGACGACCCGATGATCACCCAGCGTCCGAACCGCGGCACGAGCACGGCCATCGCGAGCACGGCCCCGATCGCGATCCCGAACGGCCA
Organism: Cryptosporangium phraense; assembly: GCF_006912135.1. NCBI lineage: Bacteria > Bacillati > Actinomycetota > Actinomycetes > Cryptosporangiales > Cryptosporangiaceae > Cryptosporangium > Cryptosporangium phraense. The sequence continues at coordinate 71,074 of NZ_VIRS01000031.1, forward strand.
CGGCCCGACCGTCAGACCGGCCCGCAGCGGGCTGTAGCCGAGGCCGATCTGCAAGTAGAGCGTGAGCGCCAGCATCAGCCCGGTCATCGCCGCGAAGAACAGCAGGCCGACGATCAACGCGCTGCTGAAGCTCCGCTTACCGAACAGGCTCGGCATGACCAGCGGCGTCCGCCCCGCCCGGGAACGCCGTACGAGGTGCCGGGCCAGCACCACGAACAGCAGCACGCCGAGCGCCAGGCACCCGAAGATCCACGCCGGCCAGTCCAGCTCGTTGCCCTGCACCAGCGGGAACACGAGCAGGAACGCTCCGGCGGTGGCGAGCCCGGTCCCCACCGGGTCCAGCCCCTCGGCCGAGGACGACCGATCCTCCCGCAGAACGGTCAGCGCTCCGATCAGCGCGACGATCCCGAGCGGCAGGTTGATCAGGAAGATCATCCGCCAGCCGGTGCCGAACAGGTCGGCGTCCACCAGCGCGCCGCCGACGATCGGCCCGGCCACCGCGGACAGGCCCATCACCGGCCCGAACAGCGCGAACGCCTTGCCGAGCTGCTCGGGCGGGAACGCGGCCCGGACCAGCCCGAAGCCCTGCGGGATCAGCAGCGCGGCGAACACGCCCTGCACCATCCGGAAGCTGATCAACATGCCCGGCGAAACGGCGAGCGCGCACGCCGCCGAGCTCAGCGTGAAGCCCAGCACTCCGAGGACGAACAGCCGCTTGCGCCCGTAGAGGTCGCCCAGCCGGGCCGCGGTGATCAGACCGACCGCGAACGCCAGCGTGTACCCGGCGGCGATCCACTGGATCGACGAGTAGGTCCCGCCGAGGTCGTCCCGGATCGCCGGGGACGCCACCCCGACGATCGTGCTGTCGAGCAGGTCCATCACCTCCGCGACGAGGACGACGGCCAGCGCGAACCAGGCCAGGCGCCCGCCTGCGCGGTACCCGTCCGGCGGCCGCGATGGTGCGTCGACCGGCGATGTCGAGGCGTCGGAAGTCATGAGTTCGCTCTCTGTCGAACGATGTTCGTTTAACGAACGGTGTTCTATAACGAACACCGTTCTACGATCGAACACCGTTCGTGTCAAGTACAGTGTTCGTCGAGGCTCGTCGCCGAGTTACTGAGGAGGTCTGTTGGACGACATGCCGGCGCGGCCGTGGCGTGACGCGAAGCGGGAGTGGAAGCGCGAGCGGAAGAGGGCTGCCCCGCCCCGTCGTGCGCTGAGCTACGACCAGATCGTCGACGCGGCGCTGCGGGTGCTCGACGCCGAGGGCGTCGACGCGATGAGCATGCGCCGGGTGGCGCAGGAACTCGGCACCGGCGCCGCGTCGCTCTACGCCCACGTCGACAACAAGGACGACCTGATCGACGCGGTCATGGACCGGATCTTCAGCGAGGTCGAGATCCCCGAGCCGACCGGTGACCTCCGCCAGGACCTGCTCCGGCTGCTCTACGTCACCCGGGACGTGCTGGCCACCCACCGCGACGCGGCCAAGGCGCTCTGGGGCCGGGTGCCGACGGGTCAGAACGCGATGCGGCTGACTGACCACGTCTACGGCCTGCTGCGGAAGTTCGGCCTCCCCGACCATCTCGTCGGCTGGGCCGGCCCGCTGCTCTTCGACTACGTCACCGCGGACGCCTACGAGAGCGGCCTCTACGCGGCGACGTTCGGCGACGAACGAGGCAGCGCGAAGTACTTCGAGAACCTCGGCGACTACTTCGCAGCGCTACCGCGCGAGCGGTTCCCGAACATCGCCGAGCTGGCGCACCAGCTCACGGCCGGAGGCGGCGAGGAGCGCTTCGCGTTCGGGCTCGACGTGCTGTTGACCGGCCTGAAGGCGAAAGCCTCAGAGCCCCTCGGCGATCGCGGCGGCGATGCGTAGCCAGGCGTTGCGGGTTCGTGTCGACAGCTCGCCGTAGCGGATCGGCTCGCCCGAATCGAGCAGCTTCTCGTACGGCGCCAGCAGCACGGCCCGGGTCCGGGCGGCGAAGTGCCGCTGGATCGCCGGCAGGTCGACGTCCTTCCGGCTGGCCGCCATGGCCACGACCGTGACCGCCCGGCGCACGAGCTCGTGCCGTCCGGTCTGGTCGAGGTGGTCGAGCATGCGGGCCGCGGTTTCGGCCGAGTCGCCACGGGCCGACATCGTGACGACCAGCTGGTCGGTCGCGTCGATCGCGGCCTGCCAGTTCTCGGCCCGGACGTTGTTTCCCGTGTCGACGACGATCAGCTTGTAGAACCGGGCGACGACCTCGCGGATGTTCTTGAACGCGTCCGCGGTGAGCATCTCACCGGCGGTCGCCGACTCGTCCGACGCGAGCACGTCGAACATCGCCTCGCCCTGCGAGCGGACGAACGGGGTCAGGTCGCCGACCTTGCCGCTGGTCTGCTGGAAGCTCGGCAGCGCGCGGAGGACGTCGCGAACCGTGTGGACGTGGTAGTCCTGCTGGGAGCGCATGCCCAGCGTGCCCTGGGTCTCGTTGTTGTCCCAGGCCAGGACGTAGCCGCCCCGGTTCTGACCGAACGTCATCGCGGTCATCAGCACGGCGACGGTCTTGCCCGCGCCGCCCTTGGGGTTGACGACCGTGACCTGGCGCAGGCCGCCGAAGTTGCGGCGGACCTTGGCCACCGCGTCCCGGAAGTCGATCTCGCGCTTCGAGAGCTGCGGGCTCACCGTGCCGAACGTGACCCGGCGGATCAGCGCGGGCATGCCCATCGTGGGCTCCGGCGGCCGCGGGCGGTGCGCGCGCCGGGCCGCGAACTCCTCGGCGGTCGGGGGCGCCTCCGAGCGATCGAACGTGGGGGCGGCCGGGTTGGTGCGCCAGTCCGGCTGGCCCGCGGCCGGGTTCGGGTCGGCCGGCGGACGTTCGACGCCGGCGTCGGGCGCGGGGCGGTAGGAGTACGTGTCGGCCGGTCGATTCAGGCCGTGAGCACCGGGCGCCGGTGGGCCGGACTGGGGCGGCAACTGGTTGAGCTGCTCGGTCGGCTGGCCCTCGGCGGTCGGCCAGGTCGGGGACGTGAGCGGATCCGGCTGCCCAGAGACCGGCTGCCCCGAGACGGGCTGCCCCGAGACCGGCTGCCCCGAGATCGGCTGCCCCGAGATCGGCTGGCCCGAGATCGGCTGGCCGGAGGTCGGCTGGCCCGGGAAAGGCTGGCCTGGGAAAGGCTGGCCCGGGAAGGGCTGGCCGGAGACCGGTTGCTGGCCCGGTGGTGGGGTCCACTGCTGGTCGGCCGTGGGCGGCCACTGCGCCGCTGGCGGCTGCTGCCCCCACGACTGGTCGAACGCCGACTGCTCCCACTGCCCCGGCTGCTGCCACTGGCCCTCCGCGGGCGGCTGCGCGCCCGGCTGGCCCCAAGGCTGCCCCGCCGCCGGCTGCTCCCACTGCCCGGCGGCCGGCTGCTCCCACTGCCCCGGGGCCTGCTGCCCCCACTGCCCCGGGGCCTGCTGCCCCGGCTGCTCCCACTGCCCGGGGCTCGGCTGGCCCGGACTCGGCTGGCCCGGACTCGGCTGGCCCGGACTCGGCTGGCCCGAACCCGGCTGGCCTGGAGCCGGCTGGCCCGGACCGGGCTGGCCCGGGTGCTGCCACTGACCCTCCTGGGGCGGCTGGCCCCACTGCTGCTCTCCCGGCGCCCCGCCGGGCTGCTGCCACTGCCCGGCCCCCGGCTGACCCGGCGCCGGCCACTGGTTCTGGCCGGGCCAGTCGGACTGCGCGGGCCACTGCGACTGAGCCGGCCACTGCGATTGCGCGGGCCACTGGTTCTCCGGCCCCGGCCAGGCCGGCGGCTGCTCACCCCACTGCGGCTGAGCCTGCTGCCCGGGCCACTGCTGCTCGGGCGCCGGCCACTGCGGCGCCCCCGGCTCCCACTGCTGCTGCGGCACCCCGGACTGAGGCTGCGGCACCCCCGACTGCGGCGCAGCCGGATCCGGCTGGGTTCCCGGCCAGCCCTGGGCTGACGGCGGCTGCCAGGTCTCCTCCGGCGCCAACCCCGGCACCGTCGGCGCGTTCAACCCCGGATCAGGCACGTGCGTCGACTGGGGGCTCTCCGGCGTCGGCCACTGCGGCGGCTCCGGCGCGATCGGCGGCCCGGACACGACCCCCTCCGGCTGCGCCGGGACCTCCGGGTGCCCCGGGACGTCCGGGTGCCCCGGGACGTCCGGGTGCCCCGGGACGTCTGGGGCGCCCGGGACCTCTGGGGTCTCGGCCACTCGCACCACACCGTTGCTCCCGGTCGGCGTCTCCACCCAGCCCGACCCGGAGTGCAGGTGCGCGGCACCGTTCGGAGGCTGTTCGGGGGCGTTCGAGGACGGCTCGGGCCATCCGATCGCGGAAGGTTCGCCGGGAACGTCGTCCGTCTGCGCCCCCTGCGGAGGACGACCGTCGGCTGGCGTGCTCTGCACGGAACGGAACCCCTAACGATGTGGCTTGAAGTTCGACCCGTGAGCAGGCTACCCGGTGTAGACGGCCCAGGCTCCGCGCTCCATCCACCAGGTTCGTTTCTTGGTGACCGTTCCGTCCGCTCCGTCGTCGGTGACCGGTACCCCATCGTCCGTCTGAATGGTGAAGGCGACGGCGCGGCCGCGCGCCCGGCGGACCTCGATCTCACCGTGCGCGCGACGACGGCCGAACAGGCCGCGAGCCGGACGCGCAGGCAGCGCGAGCCCGACCTCCAGGACGCCGTCGGCCGGGTCCGCGGTGACGACGAGCGGCAGGCCGCCGACCGACCCGTAGCCGTCGGCGTTGGCGACCGCGCAGGCCAGCAGCGGCTCGGTGCCGTCGGACAGCGGGGTGTCGTCGACGTCGATCCGGGCGTGCCAGGCCACCGGCCGGCCGTGCTCGTCGGCGCCGCCGAGGAGCGCGCCGTGCAGCGTCACCGACCCGCCGTCGTTGCGCAGCAGGTCGACCCGCCGGTCGACGCCGCTGAGCACCGCGGCCGCGACGTCCGACGGGGACCGCGGCAGCCCCAGCTTCGTCGCCAGGTCGTCGTCCGCAGGGGCCAGAGGCAGCACGCCGACGGCGGGGAGGTCGGGCACGGTGCGGTCGCTCGGCAGCTCCGCCGGACGCTCGCCACCGCGCGGCAGCGAACGGCGGACCATCCGGCGCAGCACGGCGCGCAACTGCGCGTCACCGCCGGCGATCACCAGCCGAGCCTCGTCCTCCGAGGCCCGCTTGATCGCGTCGTCGACCTCGGAGTCCGAATCGAGCTCGAGAACCTCGACGTTCGCCCCCGCGCGGAGCGCATCGCGACAGGACAACACGGGTACCCGGGTGGCGACGCCAGGACCCGGGGCGAGAAGCAGCACGTCCACGTTAGTTAGCCTTACATGTAATCCATTCCTGGGTTGATGGAGGACCGTATGCCCGCGATCGTGCTTGTCGGTGCCCAATGGGGAGACGAGGGGAAGGGCAAGGCCACCGACCTCCTCGGAGACAAAGTGCAGTGGGTGGTCCGGTACCAGGGCGGTAACAACGCCGGACACACGGTCATCACGCCCGACGGCGAGAAGTACGCGCTGCACCTGATCCCGTCCGGCATCCTGACGCCCGGCGCGACCTCGGTGATCGGCAACGGTGTGGTCGTCGACCCGGCCGTGTTGATCGGCGAGATGGACGGGCTGATCGAGCGCGGGGTCGACGTCAGCAACCTGAAGATCTCGGCCGACGCGCACCTGATCATGCCGCACCACCGCGCGCTCGATAAGGTGACCGAGCGTTACCTCGGTAAGGCCCGGATCGGCACCACCGGGCGGGGCATCGGCCCGGCCTACGGCGACAAACTCGCCCGTATCGGCATCCGGGTCGCCGATCTGCTCGACCCGGGCATCCTGCGCCGCAAGCTCGACACCGTGCTCGGCGAGAAGAACCAGATCCTGGTCAAGGTCTACAACCGCAAGGCGATCGACCCGGCCGCGGTGGCCGACGAGTACCTCGGCTACGCCGAGCGGCTCCGCCCCCACATCGCCGACTCGCGGCTGCTGCTGAACAAGGCGCTCGAGCGGGGCGAGACCGTGCTGCTCGAGGGCTCCCAGGGCACGCTGCTCGACGTCGACCACGGCACCTATCCGTTCGTCACGTCGTCGAACCCGACCGCGGGCGGGGCCTGCGCGGGCAGCGGGATCGGCCCGACGCGGATCACGAAGGTGATCGGGATCCTGAAGGCGTACACGACCCGGGTGGGGTCGGGTCCGTTCCCGACCGAGCTGCTCGACGAGTACGGCGAGCGGCTGCGCAAGGTCGGCGGCGAGGTCGGCGTCACCACCGGGCGGAACCGTCGCACGGGCTGGTTCGACGCGGTGATCGCGCGGTACGCGACCCGGGTCAACGGCCTCACCGACATCTTCCTGACCAAGCTCGACGTGCTCTCCGGCCTCGACCGGGTGCCGATCTGCGTCGCCTACGACGTGGACGGCGAGCGCATGGACGACATGCCGATGACGCAGACCGACTTCCACCACGCGACGCCGGTCTACGAGTACCTCGACGGCTGGTCGGAGGATCTGTCCGACGTCCGGACGTTCGCCGACCTGCCGAAGAACGCGCAGGCGTACGTGACCCGGCTCGAGGAGCTGTCGGGGACGCAGGTCAGCGTGATCGGCGTGGGCCCGGGTCGCGAGCAGAATGTTGTGGTGCGCGACCTGGTCTGAATCGCCGGGCCGGGGTAACCCGAGGGGTACAAGCTCACCCCCGAGGAGGAGATCAGCGTGGAGCTGGAATTCCTGTCCGAGCTCGCGGTCCGGCCCGGTCCGTTCGTCACCGTCTATCTGGACGCGAGCCACAACACGCCCGGGGCGTCGCGCCAGATCGACGTCGCGTGGCAGGACGCGCGTCGGGATCTGGTCGGCCAGGGTGCGGACGAGGCCACGCTGACGGCGCTCGACAAGGCGGCTTCGGACGAGGGCCCGTCGGTGGGGTCGGCCGGGCGGGTGTTCGTGGCCGCCCACGGCGAGGTGCTGCTGGATCGGACGTTGCCCGAGCCGCCGCGCCGGCCGATCGCCCGGGTCTCCCCGCTGCCGCACCTGATGCCGCTGCTGAGGCAGTACCCGGAGCCGCTGCCGTACGTGGTGGTCGTCGTGGACCGCGCCGGGGCCGACGTCTCCGCGTTCGCGAGCCCGGGCGCTCCGCTGCTGAGCGACTCGGTCGCCGGGCCCGACCAGTGGCCGCTGCACAAGGTGCCGGGCGGCGGCTGGTCGGCGCTGCGCTACCAGCACGCGGTCGAGGTGGCCTGGGAGCACAACGCGGCCGCGGTGGCGTCCGAGGTCACCCGGGTGGTGGACGCGGTGCACGCCCGGCTCGTCGTGATCGCCGGCGACGTCCGGGCCCGCGGTCTGCTGCGCGACGAGTTGCCCCCGCACGTGTCCGAGCTGGCGGTGGAGACCGAGGCCGGCTCGCGGGCCGCCGGGTCCGACCCGTCGCGGCTGGAGTCCGAGGTGACGGCGCTGCTGGGCAACCGGGTCGCGTCGGCGCGGGCGGACCTGCTGGAGCACCTGGGCGCGGGCTACGCCCGGGACACCGCCGCTCAGGGGTTGGAAGCGCTGTTCGGGGCGCTGCGGGAGGGAATGGTCGACACCGCGTTCCTCGTCGACGATCGGCACTCGGACCTGACCGTCGCCGTGGGCCCCGAGCCGCTGCAGGTGGCGCTGGCCGATCGGACGCTCGAGGAGTTCGGCGTCTCGCCGATCGAGCACGACCGGGCCGACGCGGCGCTGGTGCGGGCGCTGGCCGCGTCCGGAGCGAAGCTCGAGATCATCGTCGACGAGCAGTCGACCGACGAAGACCTCGGAGCCGCACCGGCGCCGGCGGCGCCGGCCGACGACCTGCCGCAGCCGCCCAAGGTCGAGTTCACCGACGGGGTAGCGGTAATCCTGCGGCGTCCGGGGGCCGGTATCTACTAGAACTGGCCGGGTGACTTCGGAGACCTACGAACCGATCGTCCGCGTAACGAGCCTCGAGGTCTTCTTCGACCTGGTTTTCGTCTTCGCGATCACCCAACTCACGACCGTCCTGGTCGACGACCCGAGCTTCCGTGGGTTAGCTCGGGTCGTTCTCATGTTCGGCCTCATCCAGTGGATCTACGGCGGCTACGTGTGGCTGGCGAACGCGGTGGCGCCGGACCGGCTCGTGCGGCGGCTGCTGATGTTGCTGGGCATGGCCGGGTTCCTGCTGATCGCGCTGGGGATCCCGTCGAGCGTGACCCTGTTCGGCCTCGGGTACCTGGTCGTCGTGCTCGTCCACACCGGGCTGTTCATGCGGAGCGCGAACACCAGCTCGGTCGCGGGCATCTTCCGGATCGCGCCGTTCAACCTGGTGTCGGCCGTGCTGCTGCTGGTGGCCGGGTTCGTCGGGTACGAGTACGTGTTCTGGACGATAGCGCTGGTGCTGCTGGCCGCGACGCCGTTCCTCGCGCCGGTGCGGCTGTTCCGGGTGCAGGTGGCGCATTTCGTCGAGCGGTACGGGTTGCTGCTGATCATCGTGCTGGGTGAGTCGATCGTGGCGATCGGCGTCGGGGTGAGCGGTCTGGAGCTCTCGCCCGCGGTGGTGCTCACCGCGCTGCTCGCGCTGGCCGTGACGGCCGGGCTGTGGTGGGCGTACTACACCGACGACGAGGAGCGGGCCGAGCACGCGCTCGAGTCCCGCGCCCCGGACCAGCGGGCCCGGCCGGCGCTGAACTCGTACTTCTACTCGCTGGCGCCGATGCTGCTGGGCGTCGTCGTATTTGCGGCCGGGGTGAAGAAAACGATCGGACATCCGACCGAGGAGGCGCACTGGTTCGCCGCGGTCGCGCTGGCCGGTGGGGTCGGGCTGTATCTGCTGGGACACGGGTTGTTCCGCGTGTCCCTGGGGTTGCCGGGGGCCTCGAATCGCCTGGTCGGGGCGGTGTTGACGCTGCTCGCGATACCGCTCGGGCACGCGGTGGCCGGTGCCGCCGAGCTCGCGGTGGTGCTCGCGATCGTGGTGGCGTCGGTCGCCTCCGACGTATTCACGAAGGCCGCGGCCGAGGCGTAGCCGGGTCGGCAGCGCGTGCGACGTGCGGCTATAACGGCGGTATGACGGATGAGGAGGGCGTTGAGCCGACCGAGCTCCCGCCGCCGCTGGAGCCCCGCCTCCCACCGAGATGGGCGAGCGGGCAGCGGACCTTATCCAAATTCGACGGTCTGGGGCTCGCCGCCCGTCTGCTCCGGCTGGCGGTCGTCGTCGTGCTGCTGGTCGGGGCCGTCGTCGTCGCGGCGGTGACGGTCAGCGGCGTCGGGCCGCCGTCCGAACAGGACCTGCGACGCCAGGCCGGGCTGCTCGACAAGCGTCAGCTGCTGATCGGCGTCAAGGACGATCAGCCGGGGATGGCGCTGTTGCAGAACGGCGTCTACAAAGGCTTCGACGTCGAGATCGCGTACCTGGTCGCCGCCGATCTGGGCTTCGCGCCGGACGACGTGAAGTTCCTGACGATCGAGAGCGAGGACCGGGCCCGCCGACAGGCGCTCGACGTCAAGACGAACAAGATCGTCACGGTCGACCTCGTCGTGGCCACGTTCAGCATCACGCCCGAACGCAAGGCCGACCCCGACGTCACGTTCTCGGCGCCGTACCTGCGCACCGAGCAGTCGGTGCTGACCCGGCGTCCGCACGCGAAGGTCGAGGCGCTGTCCGACCTGGCCGGCAAGAAGGTCTGCACGCTGAACACGACGACGTCGGCGCAGAACCTCCGTCGGGCCGGCGTGGTGCCGGCCGGCAAGAACAAGATCAGCGAGTGCGTGAAGGGCCTGCGGTCCGGCGCCTACGAAGCCGTGTCGACCGACGCGGCGATCCTGGCCGGGTTCGTCGCCAAGGAACCGAAGACGTTCCAGATCCACGACATCGGCGCCGAGGGCAGCGAGCTCTACGGCATCAACGTCGGCACGAACAAGGCGCTCGCGACCCTGGTGAACCTCGCTCTGTACCGGTCCTACACCGACCCGGCCGACCGGCGCTGGGAGAACGCCTACGACACCTACCTCCGTCCGGAGCAGCCGTTCGCGATGCCGCAGCAGGTCGCGGTGGCCAAGCAGCCCGAGGTCTCACGACCGGCGGTGCGCATCTGGCCGTGGGAGGACGAGCGGTGACCGGCCCGATCATGCTGCCGCCGCGTCGACGGCGCGGGCGTGATCAGCAGTGGCTGCTCACCGCGCTGCCGGCGTTCCCGCTGCTCCTGCTCGTGCTGCGGCTCTGGTACCTGAGCCGCCAGGACCTGCAGACGATGCTGCTGCTGGTGCAGAACGTCAGCCCGCTGGGGCTGATCGGCTCGCTGCTGATCACGCTGATCTGGGCGCCGCCGGTGTTCATCCTGGTCGGGCGCGCGCTCGGCGGTCTGCTGCTGGTCAGCTCGATCGACGCCGGCCGGTCGTGGCTGGCCCGGGCGGCCGGGCGCACGCCGGGGTGGGTGGTGCTGTCGGCGTTCGCGGTGGCCGCGGTCACCTGGCAACTGCGGTTCCTGCCGACGCTCGGCATGCTGCTGATCGTCATCTTCGCGCTGGACGTCCGGCTGCGGTACGAAGACCATCCGAACCTCGTCCGGCTGGCGTGTGTGATCGTGCCGGTGGTGTGTTCGCTGCTCGGGTTGATTTTGTTCGGGCCGGCGGCCTGGGCCGCTGTTCGTGCTGGTGAGCCCGAGACCTGCTTCTTGTTGCTGGCGCCCGTGCTCGGGCTGCCGTTCCTGACCGGGCCGGTGCCCGCGCCGAGCGCCCGGCTGGTGACGCACTGGGTGGCGATGGCCGGGCTGGTGATCGGGCCGATCCTGGTCGCGGCGATCTTCGTCCAGGCGCCGGTGCTTCCCGCGGTGGCGGTGGAGATCAAGGCGCCGGTCGCGGACGCCGTCGGTACGCAGCAGAACGTCACGGTCGTGCGGGGCCAGGTCATCACGATCGACGACCGCTCGACGACGCTGCTCGAGTCCGGGGGCAAGGTCGAGTTCGTGCCGAACGACGCGGTGATCAGCCAGGTGCTGTGCCCGGATCCCCTCGACCCGCCGTACAGCGCGGTGAAGGTGCACGGCTGGCAGGTCGAGCGAGCCATGCTGTCGTGGCTGGCACCGTCCCGGTCGGTGACCGAGGAGCCCGACCCGCGCTGCCTAGGCCGACCGGTCGAAGGCCGCCGCTAGCTCGGCGATGCCGTCGGCGATCAGGTCGGTGGGGACGCTGGCGAAGCCGATCTTGACCGCGTTCAGCCGGCGCGGTTCGCGCAGGTGGTAGGCGTCGCTGGGCTCGATCAGGACGCCCCGGGCCCGCGCGGCCGCGGCCAGGTTGCGGCTGTTCAGCGACGGCGGCCCGGGCACCCACAACGCGGTGCCGCCGGCCGGGAACTGATCGGCTCTTCCCCAGCCCAGGTGCGTCTCCACCGCGGCGACCGTGCGGCGCCAGCGGTCACGCAGGATCGTCCGGGCCCGGCGCAGTGCCCGCGCGTAGTCGCCGGACGTGATGAGCAGCGCCAGCGCCCGCTGCTGCTGGCCGGGCGCGTGCCGGACCTGGAACCGGCGCCGCTCCCGCAGCGCGGCCACCAGCCGGGCGTCGGCGACCAGGAACCCCAGCCGCAGGCCGGGGGCCAGGAACTTCGAGAAGCTGCCGAGGTAGATCACCTGGCCCCGCCGGTCGAGGGCCTTCAGCGCGGGCGTCGGCGAACCCGAGTAGCGGAACTCGGCGTCGTAGTCGTCCTCGATGATCACCAGGTCCGGTGAGGCGTCCAGCAGCTGGTGGCGGCGCCCGATCGTCAGCGTCACGTTCGTCGGGTACTGGTGCGACGGCGTGACGGCCACGGCGTCGCACGAAGCCAGTTCCGGGCCGGGGACGAGCCCGGCGCCGTCGACGGCCAGCGGCACCAGCGTGGCGCCGGTGCGTACCGCGATGTGCCAGACGTCCGGGTAGCCCGGGTTTTCGACCGCCAGCCGGCGACCCGGCCCCAGCAGCTCGCCCGCGACCAGCGAGTGGCCCTGCTGCGACCCCAGCGTCACCAGCACCTGCGACGGGTCGGCGTCGATGCCCCGGGCCGGCAGGATGTGCCGGCACAGGGCGTCGACCAGCATCGGATCGTCGGCGTCGCCGAGGTCGGACAGGCTCGGCCAGAAGTTGGAGCCCTCCAGGGCACCGCGCAGGGCCCGGGCCCAGGCTCGGCGGGGGAAGAGGTCGGCCGACGGCTGGCCGGAGAGGAACGGATAGCGGTAGCGCTGCCAGTCCCGGGGGCGGTGCGAGATCGGTAGGTCGTCGTCCAGAACCGGCGCCAGCCGGGCGTCCCAATCGAACCGGACCGCGGCCGGAGGCAGCGCCGGACGCACCTCGGCGTTGACCGTGAGGCCCGACCGGGGGAGGGGCGTCACGTACCCCTCGGCGATCAGTTCCTGGTACGCGGTGACGACCGTGTTGCGGGAGACGCCGAGCGAGACCGCGAGCTCGCGGGAGGAGGGCAACCGCCCCTCGGCGCCGAGCCGCCCGGAGAGGATCTCGTCCTGCAGACCGGCCCGTAGCTGCCGGTACAGCGGCACCCCGCTGCCGCGGTCGAGGGCAACTGGACTCATTACAACAGCATGAACTGGATCTTGTGACTGGTCCAGATCCGGGTCACGGTGGCATCAAGCCAAGGACAGGAGACACCCATGCGCACCGTCCCGCACTGGATCGGCGGCAAACCGGCCGAGGGCCGGCAAACCGGGCCGATCTTCGATCCGAGCACCGGTTCGCAGATCGCGACGGTGGCCTTCGCCGCGCAATCCGACGTCGACGAGGTAGTTGCCGCCGCGCGCGCGGCCTTCCAGTCGTGGAAACGATCCTCGCTGGCCCAGCGGACCCGGATCCTGTTCGCGTTCCGCGAGCTGCTCGACCGCAACACCGACGAGCTGGCCCGGATCATCAGCCGCGAGCACGGCAAGACGATTCCCGACGCCAAGGGCGAGGTGGCCCGGGGCCTGGAGATCGTCGAATTCGCCTGCGGCATCGGCGAGCACATCAAGGGTGACAACTCCCCGAACGTCTCCACCGGCGTCGATTCGTTCTCGGTGCGCCAGCCGCTCGGGGTCGTCGCGGGCATCACGCCGTTCAACTTCCCGGTGATGGTGCCGTTGTGGATGTCGCCGATCGCGATCGCCTGCGGGAACACGTTCGTGCTCAAGCCGAGCGAGAAGGACCCGTCGGCCGGCGTGCGGCTGGCCGAGCTCTGGGCCGAGGCCGGGCTGCCGGACGGCGTCTTCAACGTGCTGCACGGCGACAAGGTCGCGGTCGACGGGCTGCTCACCCACCCGGACGTCGCCGCGGTGAGCTTCGTCGGCTCGACGCCGATCGCGAAGTACATCCACGAGACCGCGACCGCCCACGGCAAGCGCGTCCAGGCGCTCGGCGGGGCGAAGAACCACATGGTCGTGCTGCCGGACGCCGACCTCGACCTGGCCGCCGACGCGGCGGTGTCGGCGGGGTACGGCGCGGCCGGTGAGCGCTGCATGGCGATCTCGGTGGTCGTGGCCGTGGGGGCGATCGGGGATCAGCTGGTCGCCAAGATCGCCGACCGGATTCCGGCGGTGAAGGTCGGGCCGGGCGACGCTTCGGGGTCGGAAATGGGCCCGCTGGTCACCGCAGCCCACCGCGACAAGGTGCGCGGCTACATCGACGCGGGGGCGGAAGCTGGCGCCACGCTGGTGGCAGACGGGCGCGACATCGATATTGAAGGCGACGGCTACTGGGTCGGCCCCACGCTCTTCGACAACGTGCAGAAAGACCAGACGATCTACACCGACGAGATCTTCGGCCCGGTGCTCTCGGTCGTGCGCGCTTCCTCCTACGACGAGGCTCTGGACCTCGTGAACAGCAACCCGTACGCCAACGGCGTCGCGCTGTTCACCTGCGACGGCGGTGTCGCCCGCCAGTTCGGCCTGGACGTCGAGGTCGGCATGGTGGGCATCAACGTCCCGATCCCGGTGCCGGTCGCCACCTACTCTTTCGGGGGCTGGCGCAACTCGCTCTTCGGCGACGTCCACATGTACGGGGCGGAAGGCGTCCGGTTCTGGACCCGGGGGAAAGTGGTCACGACCCGGTGGCCCGACCCGTCGCACCGGGGTGTGGACCTCGGCTTCCCGCAGAACAAGTAGGAGTTTCTTCATGAGCCGGACCTACGAACTAGACCGGGCCCACGTCTTTCACTCCTGGTCGGCGCAGACGCTGATCAAGCCGATGGTGATCGACGGGGCGAAGGGCTCCTACGTCTGGGACGAGGAGGGCACCCGTTACCTCGACTTCACGTCGCAACTGGTGTTCACGAACATCGGGCACCAGCACCCGAAGGTCGTCGCCGCGATCCAGGAGCAGGCGGCTCGTCTGTGCACCGTGGCGCCGGCGTTCGCCAACGACGTCCGGAGCGAAGCGGCGCGGTTGATCGTCGAACGCGCGCCGGAAGGCCTGAACAAGGTGTTCTTCACCAACGGCGGCGCGGACGCGAACGAGAACGCGGTCCGGATGGCGCGCCTGCACACCGGGCGGCGGAAGGTCCTCACGACCTACCGCAGCTACCACGGGAACACGGCGACGGCGATCCAGATGACCGGTGACCCCCGCCGCTGGCCCAACGACGGCATCGCGACCGACGTGCACCATTTCTTCGGTCCGTACGCCTACCGGTCGCCGTTCTGGTCCTCCTCGGAAGAGGAGGAGGGCGTTCGGGCGCTCGAGCACCTGGAGGCGACGATCCAGCTCGAGGGCCCGTCGACGATCGCGGCCATCGTGCTCGAGACGATCCCGGGCACGGCCGGCATCCTCGTGCCGCCGGGGTCGTACCTGGCCGGCGTGCGTGAGCTGTGCGACCGGTACGGGATCGTGTTCATCGCCGACGAGGTGATGGCGGGATTCGGCCGGGCCGGCGAGTGGTTCGCGGTCGACCACTGGGGCGTCACCCCGGACCTGATCACGTTCGCGAAGGGCGTGAACTCGGGATACGTGCCCATGGGTGGCGTCATCATCTCGGACGAGATCGCGGCGACGTTCGCGGAGCGTCCGTTCCCGGGTGGGCTGACCTACTCGGGGCACCCGCTGGCGGCGGCGGCCGCGGTCGCGACGATCAACGCGATGGCCGACGAGGGCATCGTTTCGCACGCGGCCGCGGTCGGCGAGGACGTGATCGGGCCCGGGCTGCGTGAACTGGCGTCGCGGCACCCGGTGATCGGAGAGGTCCGCGGCCTGGGTGTGTTCTGGGCGCTGGACCTGGTGCGGGACCGTTCGACCCGGGAACCGCTGGTTCCGTTCAACGCCGCTGGTCCGGACAACGCCCCGATGGCGGAGCTGCTGACCGAGACGAAGAAGCGCGGTCTGATCCCGTTCGTCAACATGAACCGGATGCACGTCGTGCCTCCGTGCACGATCAGCGAGGGCGAGGTCAAAGAAGGTCTCGCGATCCTCGACGAGGTGTTCACCCTGCTGGACCGTTTTGCGGTGTAGATCTACGCCTGCCTGGTCGGGGTCGGTCGCGTTCGCGACCGGCCCCGTTCTGGTTGCGGCCGGGTCGTTCCGCTCGTCGCGTCGGGCTGGGGGAGTGCTCCTCGCGTCCTCGTTAGTACGCCTGGTGGTTACGACGCGTTAATGAAACGGTGCAGTTTATCTGTAAAGGGCATGATCTACTCAAAACGTGTCCCTACCGCTCTGTGTGCTTGCGCTGTCCCTGGGAACTGCGATCGGCGCGGCACGTGGTAGCTGCCGGTGTGCGTCGGCGTTGGTGGTTCTGGCCGTGGTCTGGGTGCTCGGGAACGGGGCCATGGAGGGTCACGTGCTGTGGACGCTGGACAGTGATCACGGGTTGACGCTGGCCGATTTGCTGACGATTCCGATGTTGGGGTTGGGCGGGTGGCGGCTCGGGCGGAGTGCTGAGGTGCAGGCTTGGGTGGCGGCTCGGGCGGAGTCTTCTGTGTCGGGGTCTTCTGCGGGCGCTTCTTCGGGGTCTTCTACGGCGGGATCTTCTAGGGCGGGATCTTCTACGGCGGGGTTTTCTTCGTCGGGGGCTTTTTCGTCCGGGGCGCTTTCCGGGGCGGTGGGGGTGGCCGCGCATCGCGCGGTGTTGGTTCGGCTCGTGGGTCGGGGGGTCGCGGGCGTCGCAGGCCTCGTGGGCCGGGGGGTCTTGGGTGTCGCGGGCGTGGCGGGTCGGGGGGTCTCGGGTGTTGCGGGCCGGAGGGCCGCGGGCCGAGGGCTGGAGGAGCGGGGATCTGTGGGCCGGGGGCTCGTGGGGCGGGGGCTCGTGGGGAGGCGGGTTCCGTTCGGGCCTCGTTCGGCGGGCCGGCTGGCAGATGCCGGGCGGGCCGGCGCGCCTGGGTCTCTGGCCGGCCGAGGCGGGCCGGGCCAGGTTGGCGTGGGTGCGTCGGGGCAGGTGGGTGTGTCGGGGCACGGCCGCGGAACGCGGCTGCCGCGGTTATGCAGTTCGTGGTCGTTGGGGTCTGCGGGTCCGCGGGTGGGGCTCGCGGAGCTGTGGGTCGCGTCCGCGGGTTGGGCGCGGGGAGCCGCGGGTGGGGTCCGGGGGTTGGGCGCGGGGAGCCGCGGGTGGGGTCCGGGGGTTGGGCGCGGGGAGCCGCGGGTGGGGTCCGGGGGTTGGGCGCGGGGAGCCGCGGGTGGGGTCCGCGGGCTCGCGGGTGCGGGTCTGCGGATCCGCGCTTCGTCTGAGCGGGTTCGGCCGGGAGGGCCGGTTCTCGTCGGGTGGTCGTCCACAGGCGGGCCGGGCGGGGCACCGGGCGGACGGGGGCGTCAGTAGGCTCGTCGCGTGCGCGTCCTCGTTATCGGATCCGGTGCCCGTGAACACGCCCTGTGCGTATCGCTGGCCGCTGACCCTGCCGTCGAGCGTCTCGTGTGCGCTCCCGGCAACGCCGGCATCGCTGCCGTCGCCCAGATCGAGCCGGTCAAAGCGACCGACCCGTACGCCGTGGCGGCCCTCGCCCGGCAGGTCGACGCCGAACTGGTGGTGATCGGCCCGGAGGCTCCGCTCATGGCGGGCGTCGCCGACATGGTGCGCGAAGAGGGCATCCCGGTGTTCGGCCCGGATGCCGCCGCCGCCCGCATCGAAGGCTCGAAGTCGTTCGCCAAGGCCGTCATGAGCGCGGCCCGGGTCCCCACCGCCGAGTCCCGCACCTGCGACGACGCGTCCCAGGTCGCCGCCGCACTCGACCTGTTCGGCGCCCCGTACGTCGTCAAGGCCGACGGTTTGGCGGCCGGCAAGGGCGTGGTGGTCACCGACGACAAAGCGGTGGCGCTCGCCCACGCCGAAGACTGCGGTCGCGTCGTCATCGAGGAGTTCCTCGATGGCCCGGAGGTGTCACTGTTCGTCATCTCCGACGGCACCACCGCGGTCCCGCTCCTCCCCGCCCAGGACTTCAAGCGCATCGGCGACGGCGACGAGGGCCCCAACACCGGCGGCATGGGCGCGTACACCCCGCTGGCCTGGCTGCCCGAGGGCTGCGTAGACCAGGTCATGCGAGACGTGGTGACGCCGACGCTCAAAGACCTGGCCAGTCGAGGCACCCCGTTCGTCGGCGTCCTGTACGTGGGCCTGGCCATCACCACCCGAGGCCCCCGGGTGATCGAGTTCAACGCCAGGTTCGGCGACCCGGAGACGCAGGTGGTCCTGGCCATGCTGGAAACGCCCCTGGGCGGCCTCCTGTGCGCAGCCGCGACCGGCAAACTGGCGTCCCACCCGCCCCTCCAGTGGCGAGACGGAGCCGCGGTCACCGTAGTGATGGCGTCGGCCGGCTACCCGGCCGGTTCTCACAGCGGAGACGTCATCACGGGCGCCGACCAGCCGGGAGTCTTCCACGCAGCCACGGCCAGGA
This sequence comes from Cryptosporangium phraense, assembly GCF_006912135.1. Lineage (NCBI taxonomy): Bacteria > Bacillati > Actinomycetota > Actinomycetes > Cryptosporangiales > Cryptosporangiaceae > Cryptosporangium > Cryptosporangium phraense. The sequence continues at coordinate 88,870 of NZ_VIRS01000031.1, forward strand.
ATGAAGCCGGAGAGCTGGTGACAAGCGGCGGCCGGGTCCTGTCGGTGACGGCAGTCGGGTCGGACTTGCCGGCGGCCCGTGCGGAGGCGTACGAGAAGCTCGAACGGATCCATTTCGAGGGTGCCCAGTATCGGAATGACATTGCCGCGAAGGCCGAGTCGAACCAGGTAGCAGTCAGCTAGCCGCGCGAGCCGCGCCCCGGCGGGCCGGCCGGTCGGGGGTCGGCGGGCCGGGCTGAGGCCGGGGGTCGGCGGGCCGGGCCGAGGCCGGGGGTCGGCGGGCCGGGGTCGCCGGGCCGGGCTGAGGCCGGGGCCGGGGGTCGGTGGGCCGGGGGTCGGGCTGTGCCGGGACCGGTGCGGTCAGCCAGTGCCGGCGGGCCGGGCTGAGGTCGGCGGGCCGGGTGGGGCCGGGGCCGGGCTGAGGCCGAGGTCGGCGGGCCGGAGGTCGGGCTGGGCCGGGACCGGTGCGGTCAGCCAGTGCCAGCGGGCCGGGTTGGGGCCTGGGCTGAGGTCGGCGCGCCGGGTCGGGCTGTGCCGGGACCGGCGCGGTCAGCCAGTGCGACAGGCTGAGGCCGGGGCCGGGGGTCGGGCTGGGCCGGGACCGGTGCGGTCAGCCAGTGCCGGCGGGCCGGGTAGGGGCGGGGCTGAGGTCGGCGGGCCGGGTTGGGGCTGAGGCCCCGGGGCCGGACACAGGGTAGAGGGCCGGGGCCGGGCAGAGGGCTGGGGTCGGCGGGCTGGGGCCGCCCGGGAGTGGGTCGGCGGGCCGGAGACGGGGGGTCGGGAGCAGGTGGGTCGGCCGGGGCGGCGTCAGAGGCGGTAGGGCGGCGCCTGGGTCAGTGGCTGCGCGGCCGGCGTCGGTCTGTGCGGTACGCCTCCGCCCGCGCCTTCCGCCTCGTCCGTGACGTACCTCCTCGGACCGCGCGATTTCGTGATCTCACGACCCGCGGTCCCGATCCCGCGCCCACACTCCCACTGCCCTCGTATCTGTGCTTTGTTCCGAGCCCTCGGCACCCGCTTCGCGGCCGCGCATCGCTGATCTCTCGTCGTTACCGGGCCACCCGGCTGGCGCCGAACCCGCCTCCCGCTGCCACGCCGGCATGCCTGCGCCTCCAATCCTCGTGAAGGGCAGTCCGCGGTCTTACGAGTTTCCGGGGTCTCCGGGCC
>NZ_VIRS01000032.1 GCF_006912135.1 Cryptosporangium phraense
GCGGTGGTGCGGTGGTGCGGTGCTGCGCGGCGAGGTGCGGTGCTGCGTGGCGGGGTGGTGCTGCGCGGGGGTGCTGCGGTGCTGCGCGGCGGGTGTGGTGCTACGTGGCGGTGCGGTGCTGCGGTGCTGCGCGGCGGGGTGCGGTGCCTACGCGGCGAGGTGGTGCTGCGCGGCGGTGCTGCGGTGCTACGTGCCGGCGGTGCGGTGCTGTGCGGCGGTGCGGTGCTGCGGTGCTGCGCAGCGGGGTGCGGTGCTACGTGGCGGCGCGGCGGGGTGGTGCTGCGCGGCGAGATGGCGGTGCGGTGCGGTGCGGTGAGCGCGGGGTGGTGTGGTGCGCTGGGTGCGGGGTGGTGTGGTGCGGTGAGTGCGGGTGGCGCCGGTGGGGGACGGCTGGTGCCGGTTCGAGTCGGCGAGGCGGATGGATGGGCGGCCGAATGAGGGCTCGGCCCGGCCTTATCCCCCGCCCGTGCCATCGTCCTGCCGCCGACCCACCTGCCGCCGACTCACCTGCCCTCGGCCCACCAGGCCCGGCCCGGCCCATCTGGCCCGGCTCCGCCCCGCCGGCGGCCCGCCGCCCACCCACCCCGCCCCCCGCCCCGCCGGCGGCCCGCCCCCCACCAACCCACCCCCGCTCGCGCCGCTCGGCGTCAGTCTTCGGCGGCTGGGGACGTCATCGGCTCCATCGCCGGGGGCGCGGCTTCGGGGAACGGTGGGGGTGTTCCTCCGTGGGCGGGGCAGAGGGCCTGGTGGTCGCACCAGCCGCAGAGGGGGCCCGGGTTCGGGCGGAAATCCCTGGCCTCGGTGGCTCGATCGATGGCCGCCCACAGGGCCTGGAGGGTGCGCTCGAAGCGGATCAGTTCGTCGGCGTCCGGGACGTAGTCGAGGACCTCGCGGTCGCCCAGGTAGAGCAGGCGCAACATCCTCGGGACCACGCCCCTCGTGCGCCAGATGACCAGCGCGTAGAACTTCAGCTGGAACATCGCCTTGCCCTCGAAGGACTCCCTCGGGGCGGCGCCGGTCTTGTAGTCGACCACGCGGATCTCGCCGGTGGGGGCTACGTCGATTCGGTCGACGAAGCCTCGCAGGCGGAGGCCCGAATCGAGCACCACCTCCACCAGGCGTTCGCGCTCGGCCGGGGCCAGGCGGTTCGGGTCTTCGAGGGTGAAGTAGCCGGAGAGCAGGCCTCGAGCCGATTCGAGCCAGGTGGTGAGGGATTCCGGAGTTTCGAAGAGCTCGGTGAGTTCGGGTACCTCGTCGACCAGGCGGTTCCACTCCGGGGAGAGCAGGGCCTCGGCGGCGGCGGGGGAGCGCTGGCCGGGCGGGAGGTCGAAGAGGCGCTCGAGGACCGCGTGGACGAGGGTGCCTCGGGTGGCGGCGGCGGTGGGGCGTTGGGGCAGGCGGTCGATGCTGCGGAAACGGTAGAGCAGCGGGCAGGTCTTGAAGTCCGACGCTCGTGACGGAGACAGCGACCCGACGATCGGGAGCAGTGCGCCGGGAGACTCGGTCATGCGCGACAGGTTAGGCCAGCCCCCCGACAGTTCGCCGCACTCACCCCGGACCGGTGGATAACTCCGCGCGCGATTAGAGTCGTGCGCCGGACCAAGCGAAGGAGATCCTGGTGACGGCACCGGTCCCGAACGGGACGACAATGACCGACGTGGCCTCAGAACCCGCCGGTGTGACCGACACCACGCCCCCCGCGGCCACGCCCGCAGATCCCGCGGCCACGCCCGCGGAACCCCCCGCGGCCACGCCCGCCACGGAACCCGCGGCCACGCCCGCTGCGGCCATGCCCGCCGCGACCACGCCCGCGGAACCCGCGAAAAACCCCGCCCCCATCGGCACCGCCCGCCGCGGACCCTTCCTCCCCGGCGACCGCGTCCAGCTCACCGACCCCAAAGGCCGGCTCCACACCGTCGTCCTCGAGCCCGGTCGCTCCTTCCACACCCACCGCGGCGCGCTCGCCCACGACGACCTGATCGGCAAGCCCGAAGGCATCGTCGTCACCGCGAGCTCCGGCACCCAGTACCTGGCGATCCGCCCGCTGCTCTCCGACTTCGTGCTGTCGATGCCCCGCGGCGCCCAGGTCATCTACCCCAAGGACGCGGCCCAGATCGTCGCGATGGGCGACATCTTCCCGGGCGCCCGGGTCCTCGAGGCCGGGGCCGGCTCCGGCGCACTGACCTGCTCCCTGCTGCGGGCGGTCGGGGAGCGCGGGAAAGTCCACTCCTACGAGCGGCGCGAGGACTTCGCCGACATCGCCCGGGTCAACGTCGAGCGGTTCTTCGGCGCACCGCACCCGGCCTGGACGCTCACCGTCGGCGACGTCGCCGACGCGGGCAGCGAGGAGTTCGACCGGGTCATCCTCGACATGCTCTCCCCGTGGGAGGTGCTGCCCCGGATCGCCCCGATGCTCATCCCCGGCGGCGTCCTGATCGCGTACGTGGCCACCACGACGCAGCTGAGCGCGACCGTCGAGGCGCTCCGGGAGCACGGGAGCTTCACCGAGCCACGGTCCTGGGAAACGCTGGTCCGCGACTGGCACGTCGACGGGCTCGCGGTGCGTCCCGACCACCGGATGGTGGCGCACACCGCGTTCCTGATCAGCACCCGCCGTCTCGCCGACGGCGTCGTCGCCCCCAAGCGTCAGCGCAAGCCGTCCAAGGGAGCCGAGGCCTACGCGGCCCGCAAAGCGGGCCAGCCGGACCCGGCCACCCCAGCCACCGCCCCGGCGAACCCGGACCCGACCCCGGCCCCGGCGAAGCCGGACCCGACCCCGGAGGCTTAAGCCTCCGGGCCGGCCACCTCGACGCCGTCGGACTCACGGACGACGTGGATGCAGTCGCCGGGACATTCCTTGGCCGAGCCGATCACGTCCAGCCGCAGCTTCGCCGGCACCGCCACCTGATCGCCGGGTGACGTGCGCAGCTCGCCGTCGTCGCCCTTCACGTAGGCGAGGCCGTCGATGTCGAACTCGAAGACCTCCGGGGCGTACTGGACACACAAGCCGTCTCCGGTGCAGAGGTCTTGATCGACCCAGACCCGCAGCGGCGCGTCCGCGGCAGTGTCCGACACGTGTCCTCCCTAGAAAATCTTCCGCGCCGCCAGCGTAGGCACGTTTCACGTCGGACGCCCAGCCGGGTTCCCGTCCGAGTAACGGGGAATGCCACATTTTTCACAACCGGCTACCCGGATCGCCGAATCCGCGACTCTGGGTGAACAGCGAGTGTCCTCCTGGCCTGCGGTAAAGGCGAATGAGTGAACAGGACAAAGTTTCCCTTCTGTGACGCGGGCATCGACTGCACGACGGCTTTGCGGGGGACTCGGTACTGTTGGTGCACCGATCACCGGGGGAGGTGGCCGCTCGTGAACACAGATCCGAACGACGCGCACGGCAGCGCGCGGCGCGAGGCGGAGGTCCGCGATCTCACGGCCCAGGTGGACTTCCTCCAGGAGGAAGTCCAGCTCCTGCGCCGCAAGCTCACGGAAGGGCCCCGGCACGTCCGGACCCTCGAGGATCGTCTTGCCACCGCGCAAGCAACGATCTCTCGCCTCACCGAACAGAACGACAAACTGGCCTCGACCCTCAGAGAAGCGCGCACGCAGATCGTCGCGCTGAAGGAGGAAATCGACCGGTTGGCCCAGCCGCCCAGCGGCTACGGGGTCTTCCTGGCCGCACACGACGACGGAACCGTCGACGTGTTCACCGGCGGACGCAAACTGCGGGTCGCCGTCTCCCCGTCGGTGGAGGCCGAGAGCCTCCTCCGCGGTCAGGAGGTCATGCTCAACGACGCCCTCAACGTCGTGCAGGCCCTCGGTGTCGAGCGGGCCGGCGAGATCGTGACCCTCAAGGAAATCCTGTACGACGACGCCGGGGTGAAGGACCGCGCGCTGGTGCTCAGCCGCGCCGACGAGGAACGGGTCGTGTACCTGGCCCACACCCTCGACGACGTCGCGCTGCGGGCCGGTGACGCGCTCCTGCTCGAGCCCCGGTCGGCGTACGCCTACGAGCGCATCCCGAAGTCGGAGGTGGAGGAGCTCGTCCTGGAAGAGGTGCCCGACATCGACTACTCGTCGATCGGTGGCCTCTCGTCCCAGATCGAGCAGATCCGGGACGCCGTCGAGCTCCCGTTCCTGCACGCCGACCTGTTCCGCGAGCACGAGCTGCGGCCGCCGAAGGGCGTCCTGCTCTACGGCCCGCCCGGGTGCGGCAAGACGCTTATCGCCAAGGCGGTGGCGAACTCGCTGGCCAAGAAGGTGGCCGAGGTCCGCGGCGACACCGGTAACGACGCCGGCAAGTCGTTCTTCCTCAACATCAAGGGCCCGGAGCTGCTCAACAAGTACGTCGGCGAGACCGAGCGGCACATCCGGCTGATCTTCCAGCGGGCGCGCGAGAAGGCATCCAACGGCACCCCGGTGATCGTGTTCTTCGACGAGATGGACTCGATCTTCCGGACCCGTGGCTCCGGCGTCTCCTCGGACGTCGAGAACACGATCGTTCCCCAGCTGCTGTCGGAGATCGACGGCGTCGAAGGCCTGGAGAACGTCATCGTGATCGGCGCCTCGAACCGGGAAGACATGATCGACCCGGCGATCCTGCGGCCGGGCCGGCTCGACGTGAAGATCAAGATCGAGCGTCCGGACGCGGAAGCCGCGAAGGACATCTTCAGCAAGTACATCACCGGCGGCGTGCCGATCCATGACGACGACATCAAGGCCAACGGCAACTCGCGCGACGCGACGCTCAGCGCGATGATCCAGGGCGTCGTCGAGCGGATGTACACCGAGACCGAGGAGAACCGCTTCCTCGAGGTGACGTACGCCAACGGTGACAAGGAAGTCCTGTACTTCAAGGACTTCAACTCCGGCGCGATGATCCAGAACATCGTCGACCGGGCCAAGAAGATGGCCATCAAGGACTTCTTGACGCTCGGCCAGAAGGGCGTCCGGATGCAGCACCTGCTGGATTCGTGCGTCGACGAGTTCCGGGAGAACGAGGACCTCCCGAACACCACCAACCCCGACGACTGGGCCCGGATCTCCGGCAAGAAGGGCGAGCGGATCGTCTACATCCGTACCCTCGTGTCCGGCGGAAAGGGCAGCGAAGCGGGCCGGTCGATCGAGACCGCGAGCAATACGGGACAGTATCTCTGACCCACCCGGTGGCGGGCCGCTGACGCGGCCCGCCACCGGCCATCACGACTACGGGAACCAGTACCTCTCCAGATGACGCACACAGGCGCCGGACCGCGACGTTGAGGACGATTCATCGACGCCTCGTCGCCGCACTCCCGGTGCGCGCCTGGATACTCCTCGCACTGCTCTACGTCCTCGCGGTCGCCCTGGCGCTGATCACCAACCCCCAGTTCGGGCCGGATTCGCGCATCTACCTCGCCTGGACGTACTGGTACCTCGGCCACCCACAGCCCGAGGCGGCCCAGCTCTCGTACAACTACCTGTGGGACAACGGCGGCCTCAAGGACTGCTGGTCCTGCTGGCCCGACGACTACCAGCACAAGTTCTTCACCGGCCAGTACGCGGCCGTCGTCGGCCCGCGCGTGCTGCTGCCGTTCCTCTCCGCGCCGTTCGTCGCGCTGATCGGCCCGATGGGCATGCTGGTCGTGCCGATGGTCGGCTACGCGATCGCGGTCGTCGCCACCGTGATGCTGGCGTCCCGGCTCTGGGGCCAGCGCTGGGCCCTGCTCTCCGGCGTCGTGCTGCTGCTCCCGGTGTACGTGTCCCGGTGGAGCGTGGTCGCGCACACCGAGGGCCCGGCGTTCGCGCTGCTCGCGGCGCCGCTGCTGCTCCTGCCACTGGCCAAGCGCACGACCCGGAAACACCTGGTCTGGTACGTCGTCCTGGTCGCGGTCGGCATGCTCAACCGGCAGTTCGCGATCGCGCTGCCGGCCGCGGTCGGCAGCGCCTGGCTGCTGGTCGCGATCCGCGATCGCGCTTTCCGCAACGTCTGGCTGCCGTTCGCGTTCTGGGGCAACCTGGTCGGCTTCGGCATCCTGATCGCCCAGATGGTCGTCACGCCGATCATCTTCGGCGGCGAGGAACTGAGCCTCACCGCGCAGTTCAACGCGCTGTCCCAGCAGTACTTCCAGGCCCAGGGGCTGGCCGCGATCGCGCCGGTCACCTGGAACATCATCACCTCCGACCTGCTCCGGGTCCGGTACGACCTCGGGTTGATGGCGCTGCTGGTGATGCTCACGGTCGCGGTGATCTGGCGGTTCCGCAGCGAGCTCTCGGCGATGGCCGTCGGCGCGTTCCTCACCGTCAGCGCGATCAACGTCATCGAGTTCTGGCCGGCCTCGTTCCGGTACCACGCGCCGATCGTCCCGCTGCTCGTGCTGGCGACGGTCGCGCTGCTGGCCGATCTCTGGGGCCCGGTCCGGCAGCGGCCGTCCCGCTCCACCGAGGCGGTACCGCGCACCCCCGCGAACCGGCTCAGCGAGAACGCCGTCCGGAAAGCGATCGAAGCCGCGAGGCCCCCGCGGATCTGGGCCCCCACGAGAACCGGCCTGCGCTGGATCGGCTCGCTCCCCGGCCACGCCTGGCTGACGATCGGCGTCCTCGTCGTCGTCACGTTCGCGGAGCTGCAGGACCGGACCTGGCACTACGGACCCACCAGCATCTACAGCCTGGCCTGGGCCTACCGCATCCTCGGCTACTCGCCGGCCGACGCCAGCATGAAGACCTACGACGACCTGCACATGCTGCCGTTCTTCGACTCCGGCTGCGGCGGCCCGTGCTGGGAGTACGGCAACACCTGGATCTACCAGCACGCCACCTCGGCCGACCCCAACATCGTGTACCCGGTGCTCTCGGCGCCGTTCGTGGCGCTGTTCGGGTACAGCGGCCTGCTGGTCGTCCCGGTCGTCGCGCTGCTGGTCGCGACCGTGCTGATCACGGTGTTCGCCCGCCGCCGCTGGGGTGCCGCCGCGGCCACGCTGACCGCGGTGATGTTCCTGCTGACCGACCGCATCGCGGTCGCCGGCCTGGCCGGCACCGCGGACATGCTCGCGATCGCGCTCGCGATCGGCTGCCTGTTCACGCTCCCTCTGGACGGTCCCCGCAGCCGTAGGGCCCTGGCCGTCTTCGGCGTCCTGATCACGCTCGCGCTGCTCAGCCGGTCGACGTCGATCGCGCTCGTCGGCGCGGTCGGGATGGCCTGGCTGGCCGCGTCCTGGAACGCCCGCAACCCGCTCAACCGCTGGCTGCCCTACGCCGCCACCGCGGTCGGCTCGCTGGTCGGCGTCGTCGCGCTGGGCCAGGTGCTGCCGATCGCCGACGCCCGCTACCTCGGGCGCGCCCGCGAGGTGATCTCGGAGGGCACCGGCGGCGTCGTCGGGTCGATCGCCGACCGCATCCACGAGGCCACCCAGGTCGACGGCACCTACATCGCCGCCGACGCGCTGCTCTGCGCGGTGCTGCTGATCACGGTGTTCGCCGCCCCGCTGCGGGCCGTCCGCGACCCGCTGGCCGCGCTCGCGTTCGGCGGCGGCCTGGTCAGCGCGCTGCTCGGCCTGCTCGTCGGGGTTCCGTCCGGAGCCCGCCAGTTCAGCGTCGTCTACCCGCTGTTCCTGCTGGCCACGGTCAGCGTCCTCGTCCCGCTGGCGGGCCGGTTCCGACCGCGCGCGCCGGACCTGCCGCCGGTCTCCGGCGACCCGCCGGCTCCGGCCGAGCCGGGGCCGCCGCCGTCCCCGGCGACCGTGGACCCCCCGGTTCCGGACGCCGTCCCGGCCGCGTTGTTGTCGGCGGACGACGTCGACCTGACCGCGCCGACCCCGGCCCCGGCGGACGCCGGACCGAACGCCGACGGCGGCCTGTGGCGCAGAAGCCGACGGCCAGGCCGGGCGGTCGCGGTCCGAGGTACGTAGGCTTCACTCATGAGCGCGCGACGAATCATGGGCACCGAGGTGGAGTACGGCATCTCGGTTCCCGGCCAGCCCGGCGCCAACCCGATGGTCACCTCGTCCCAGATCGTCAACGCGTACGGGTCGCGCAACGACCCGTCGCGCAACGGCCGGGCCAGATGGGACTACGAGGAGGAGTCGCCGCTGCGCGACGCCCGCGGGTTCAACTACGGCGGTGCGCTCTACGACCCGGCCGAAGCGCTGGCCGACGAGGATCTGGGGCTGGCCAACGTCATCCTCACGAACGGCGCGCGGCTCTACGTCGACCACGCGCACCCGGAGTACTCGACGCCCGAGGTGACGAACCCGCGGGACATCGTGCTGTTCGACAAGGCGGGCGAGCGGGTGATGGCCGAGGCGTCGCGGCGGGCCGCGACCGTCCCGGGCGCGCCGCCGATCAACCTGTACAAGAACAACACCGACAACAAGGGCGCCTCCTACGGCGCGCACGAGAACTACCTCATGCGCCGCCGGACGCCGTTCAGCGAGATCGTCACCCACCTGACGCCGTTCTTCGTCACGCGCCAGGTCGTCTGCGGCGCCGGGCGGGTGGGCATCGGGCAGGACGGGTCGGGCTCCGGGTTCCAGATCAGCCAGCGGGCCGACTTCTTCGAGGTCGAGGTCGGGCTGGAGACCACGCTCAAGCGCCCGATCATCAACACCCGGGACGAGCCGCACGCCGACGCCGAGAAGTACCGCCGGCTGCACGTCATCATCGGCGACGCGAACCTGTCCGAGATCTCGACGTACCTCAAGGTCGGCACCACCGCATTGGTCCTGAGCCTGATCGAGGACAAGGTCCTGCCGTCCGACCTGGCGCTGGCCGAGCCGGTCACCGACCTGCGCTCGGTCTCGCACGACCCGGCCCTGCAGCACAAGGTCAGCCTGCGCGACGGGCGGAAGATGACCGCGCTCGACATCCAGGAGATCTACTGCGAGCGGGCCCGCACGTACGTGGAGGACCGGTTCGGCGACGACGCCGACCCGATCACCAAGGACGTGCTGGAACGCTGGGAATCGGTGCTCCAGCGGCTGCGGCAGGACCCGATGCTGTGCGCCACCGAGCTCGACTGGGTGGCCAAGCTGCGGCTGCTCGAGGGCTACCGCGACCGCGACGGGCTGGGCTGGGACTCGCCCCGGCTGGCCCTGGTCGACCTGCAGTACTCCGACGTCCGCCCGGAGAAGGGCCTGTACCACCGGCTGGTGGCCCGCGGGGCGATGAAGCGGCTGCTGGACGACGACGAGGTCACCCGGGCGATGCTCAAGCCGCCGACCGACACGCGGGCGTACTTCCGCGGCCGGTGCCTGGAGAAGTACGGCCCGTCGGTGGTGGCGGCGAGCTGGGATTCGCTGATCTTCGACGTCGGCCGGGAGTCGTTGGTGCGGGTGCCGATGCTGGAGCCGGAGCGCGGCACGCAGCAGCACGTCGGTAGTCTGCTCGATCGGTGCGACAGCGCCACCGAGCTTCTTGATGCGTTGACGGGTCCGGGACGTTAACAACGGTCCAAACCTCCCGAAGGGGAGGTACCGTCGAGATGCGAACCGAGGGGAGACGCCATGAGCACCAGGGACAGCGGCGGTCAGTCGCAGAGTAGTCGGGCCCGGCAGGACGTCGACGAGGTCGAGGCAGTAGAGGCGAACCCCGAGGTCGCCGAGCGGGTCGAGGAGCTGACCGAGGACGTCGACTCGATGCTCGACGAGATCGACTCGGTGCTCGAGGAGAACGCGGAGGAGTTCGTCCGCGGTTACGTACAAAAGGGCGGCGAGTAGCTCCCCGGAACGAACGAAAGGCCGCCCGGCCTCGCCGGGCGGCCTTCGTGCATCTGACGGTAGGGTTGCGACAAGCTCAACGTGTACGTACGAGAGAGGATCCAGGTGACAACAGGCCGTTCCTCGAACCTGTTCAACGCCCCGGTGGGGTCGTCGTTCACCGAGTTCCTGAACCTGGCCGCCCCCGAGCTGCTGCCCGGCCGGCGCCCGCTGCCGCCGGGTGACCACGGGGCGGTGGCCCCGCACGGCACCACGATCGTCGCCGCCACCTACAACGGTGGTGTGGTGATGGGCGGCGACCGGCGTGCCACCCAGGGCAACATGATCGCTCAGCGGGACATCGAGAAGGTGTTCCCGACCGACGCGTACTCGGTCGCCGGTATCGCCGGCACGGCCGGTATCGCGATCGAGATGATCCGCCTGTACCAGGTCGAGCTCGAGCACTACGAGAAGATCGAGGGCACGCCGCTGACCCTCGACGGCAAGGCCAACCGGCTCTCGATCATGATCCGCGGCAACCTCGGCGCGGCCCTCCAGGGCCTCGCGGTGATCCCGCTGTTCGCCGGGTTCGACCTCGACGCCACCGACCCGGCCGCGGCCGGCCGGATCTTCGGGTTCGACGTCACCGGCGGCTGCTGGGAGGAGCAGGGCTACTCGTCGGTCGGCTCCGGCTCGGTGTTCGCGAAGTCGTCGCTGAAGAAGCTCTGGAAGCCGGCGATGGACGAGGCCGGGGCGGTCCGCATCCTGGTCGAGTCGCTCTACGACGCGGCCGACGACGACTCGGCGACCGGCGGTCCCGACATCATCCGCAAGCTGTACCCGATCCTCGCGGTCGTCGACGCCGAGGGCGTCCGCCGGCTGACCGACGACGAGGTGGGCGCGGTGGTCGCCGAAGTGATCGCCGACCGAACCGCCAATCCCGGCGTCTAGCGAAGGGGCATCCAGCAAAGATGGCAATGCAGTTCTATGCCTCTCCCGAGCAGCTCATGCGCGACCGCTCGGAGTTCGCGCGCAAGGGCATCGCGCGCGGCCGCAGCGTGGTCGTGCTCAGCTACTCCGGTGGCGTCCTGTTCGTCGCCGAGAACCCGTCGAAGGCCCTCCACAAGGTCAGCGAGATCTACGACCGCATCGGCTACGCCGCGGTCGGCAAGTACAACGAGTTCGAGGCGCTGCGCCAGGTCGGCGTCCGCTACGCCGACCTGCGCGGCTACTCCTACGACCGGCGTGACGTCACCGCGCGGGGCCTGGTCAACGCGTTCGCGCAGCAGCTCGGCGCGATCTTCGGCGAGCAGTCCAAGCCGTTCGAGGTCGAGGTCTGCGTCGCCCAGGTCGGCGCGTCGGCGGCCGGTGACGAGCTCTACCGCCTGACCTACGACGGGTCGGTCACCGACGAGCCGGGCTTCATCGCGATGGGCGGCCAGTCCGAGGCGATCGCCTCCAACCTGCGCGAGAAGCACTCGAACGAGCACGATCTGCGGGCCGCGCTCAAGGTCGCGACCGAGGCGCTCGGGTCGATCGGCGGCGAGAACGGCAACCCGCGGACGCTGTCCGCGGCGCAGCTGGAGGTCGCGGTCCTCGACCGCGCCAGGCCCGGCCGGGCCTTCCGCCGGATCATCGGTGCGGCCCTCGAGGGTCTGCTCTCCGTCCCCGATTCGGACGCCAAGCCCGAGACGGACGCGAAGGCCGACGCGGACGCCACGCCGGACGCGGAGACCGGGACGCCGTCGGAGGAGTAGCCGGGCCGTGCGTGCGGATCGGCTCCTGTCGCTGCTGTTGCTCGTGCAGACGCGCGGGCGGATGACCGCGCAGGAGCTCGCGGACGAGCTCGAAGTGTCCGTGCGCACGGTCTACCGGGACGTCGAGGCGCTCTCCGCGGCCGGCGTCCCGCTCTTCGCCGACCGCGGTCCGGCCGGCGGCTACCAGCTCGTCGACGGGTACCGCACGAAGCTGACCGGGCTGACCGTCGATCAGGCCGAGTCGCTGTTCCTGGTCGGCCTGCCCGGGCCGGCCGCCGCGCTCGGCCTCGGCACCGAGCTCGCCGCGGCCGAGCTGAAGCTGCTGGCCGCGCTCCCGGCCGAGCTGCGCACCCGGGCCGAACGCATGCGCGAGCGCTTCCACCTTGACGCGCCGGGCTGGTTCCGCGAGGCCGAGGACGTCCCGCACCTGGCCGCGGTGGCCGACGCGGTGTGGAACCAGCGCCGGATCTCCGCGCGGTACCGCCGCTGGCGGGCCCCGCGCGAGGTGGACCGGGTCTGGGATCCGCTGGGCGTCGTCCTCAAGGCCGGGGTCTGGTACTTCGTGGCCCGGTCCGGCCGGGAGATTCGCGCCTACAAGGTGTCGCACCTGCTCGAAGTCTGCGAGCTGGGGGAGCGGTTCGAGCGTCCGGAGGGCTTCGACCTGGCCGCGTACTGGCAGGAGTGGACCCGGCGCTTCGAGGCGAACCTGATCACCGACGTGGCCGAGGTCCGGATCTCGCCGGCCGGGCTGAACTACCTGCAGCACCTGCTCGGCGGCCCGGCCATGGTGGCCGCGGCCAGGGAGAACGCCGGTCCGCCGGACGCCGACGGGTGGGTGGTGACCACGATCGGGATCGAGCGGATCCGCAAGGCCCAGGCCGACTTCCTGGCCCTCGGCGCCGACGTCGAGGTGCTCGGCCCGCCGGAGTTGCGGTCGGCGGTGGCCGAGGCCGCCCGCGCGGCCTCCTCCTTCTATGCCGACGCCGCGCCCGCGCCGTCCGATCGCATCTAGTACGGTGCGTACCGCTCGCTAGAAACGGACAAAGCGGGCGGCGGAGACGGGGGCTGCGGTGGCAACGGGGCGGCGAACCCTCGCGGTACGGATCGGGAGCGGGCTGATGAGCGCCGCGGTCCTGGCCGGGCCTGCCCCGGCCAGCGCCGGGCCGGTCCCGGCCGTGGGGCGGCCCGCGACCCGGTGCGTGGTCGCGGATCAGCGGCTCGGGCAGATCAGCGGGCTGGTCGAGCGTCCGGGCGGGTTCTCGGTGCTGAACGACACCGGACCGGTGCTCTGGCGGCTCGACGGCTCCTGCCGGGTGACCCACCGGACCGTGTTGCGTCCGCCGGCGGCCCACGACCCGGCCGCGGCCCCGCTGGGCGGGAAACGGTTCGACACCGAGGACCTCGCGGTCGACGCGTCCGGCGCGTTCTGGATCGCCGACATCGGCGGCAACACGACGCGGCGGACCGCGGTGTCGCTGTTCCGGTGGCGGCTCGGCACCCCGGCGACCGCGGTGACCCGCTACGACCTGAAGTACCCGGACGGCCCGCACGACGCCGAGGCGCTGCTGCTGAGCCGCCGGGGTCAGGTCGCGATCGTGACGAAGACCGTGGAGGCGCCCGGGGTCTACGTCGCGAACGCCCCGCTGGCGCCGGTCGGGTCGTTGCGCCTGGCCGGTCGGCTGCACATCCGGCGGTGGTGCCCGTCGTGCCGGTACCGCAGCCGGCTGGTGACCGGGGGAGCGGTCTCGGCCGACGGCAAGCGGGTTGTGCTGCGCACCTACGACCGGGCGTTCGAGTGGAGCGCGCCGACCGGCGACGTGGTCGGGGCGATGCTGTCCGGCGCGCCCCGGCAGATCGCGCTGCCGGCCAGCCGTCAGGGTGAGGCGATCGCGTACACCTCGGACGCGAAGACGCTGCTCACCGCGACCGAACGGATACCGGCTCCGATCGCCGCGGTGCCGGTTCGCTGAGCGGGGCGCCGAACCAGGTCCGCAGAGCGGCCGACAGGCCCTCGGCCGGGTCGGGCTCGTCGCGGTCGGCGGCCCAGGCGACGACGCCGTCGGGGCGGACGAGCAGCCCGGCCAGACCGGGCCGATCGGTGCTGGTGGTGGTCACCAGCGTCACCCGGCCCGGGTAGCCGGCGGCCGCGGCCCGCACGGCCGGGTCGCCGGTCAGATCCACCAGCACGCCGGTGCCGTCGACGCAGTGCTCGGCCAGCCGGGATCCGTCGGCCAGCGCCAGATCGGGCGCGATGAAGCCGATCAACGGGTGAGTGCCGGCCAGCGGGTACCGGATCGTGGCTCCGGAGAGCTGCTTGACCAGGTACGTCGTCCCGTCGGTGGTGTTCGCGAGGTCGGCGACCAGGTCGCGCAGCGCGTCGGCCCAGGGGTCCGAGCGCATGATCCCGATCTGGGCCCGGGTCCAGGCGAGGACGCGGGCGCCGACCGGGTGACGCTCGGCCGTGTAGGTGTCGAGCAGGCCGTCGGGCGCCCACCCGCGGACGACCGCGGCGAGCTTCCAGCCCAGGTTGACCGCGTCGCCGATGCCGAGGTTGAGGCCCTGGCCGCCGAACGGCGAGTGGACGTGGGCGGCGTCGCCGGCGAGCAGAACACGGCCGCGCCGGTAGTCGGTGGCCTGGCGGGCGTTGTCGGTGAACCGGGTGATGCTCGACATCCCGGTGACCGTGACGTCGACGCCGGTGACCCGCCGGATCGCGCCCTGGAGTTCGTCGGGGGTGACCGGGGTGTCCCGGTCGGCCGGGGAGCCGCTGAACTCGACGACGAGGATCCGGCCCGGCATCGGCCCGAACGCGTAGACGCCCCGGGCCGACCGGTTCCAGCCGGGTCGCAGCCCCTCGGTGCCGGTCATCTCGGCGACCGCCTGCCAGGCGGTGATCTGCGGGGGCGTGCCCGGGAAGTCGAAGCCGGCGTTCTTGCGGATCTCCGACCGGCCGCCGTCGCACCCGACCAGCCAGCCGGCGCGCAGCCGCTCGTCGGAGGCCGAGATCGTGACTCCGTCGGCGTCCGGCTCGAAGGCCGTGACCGGCGTGGAACGGCGGATCTCGACGCCGAGGGACGTCGCCCGGGCGGTGAGGAGGGCCTCGAGTTCCTGCTGGGGGACAAGCCCGACGTCGGCCGCCGGGCCGTGCCCGGCGAACGCGGGGTCGGACTCGTCGAGCAGGGTGCCGTCGAGCATCAGCGCGCCGAAATGGCCGAGGAACTTCGGCGGTGGCGTGCGCGGGCCGGCCGCCGGGCCGGTGCGGGTGGCCAGGAACGCCCGGAACTGGGCCAGCGCGCGCTCCTGGGCCGCGACCAGGTCGGGGAGGAGACCGCGGCGGTCGAGCGCGGCCGCGGTCGGGAGCGTGATCGAGCCGGCCTTGGTCGTGAGGTCGGGCTCGGCGAGGCGGTCGAGGACGAGGACGTCGACGCCGGCCAGGCGTAACTCGCAGGCCAGCATCAGCCCGGTCGGTCCGGCTCCGACGACGACGACATCGTGGTTGGAAGTCATTGGACCAGAATATGTACCGAGTCAAAGTTTTGGCCAGGTATATGATCGAAGACATGGGCCTGCGGGATCGGAAGAAGCTCGAGACGCGGCAGCGGATCTCGGACGAGGCCACGCTGCTGTTCGTGACGCGGGGGTTCGACGCGGTGACGGTCGCGGAGATCGCCGAGGCGGCGAACGTCTCCAAGATGACGGTCTTCAACTACTTCCCGCGCAAGGAAGACATGTTCTTCGACCGGCTGCCCGAGGCCCGGGATCTGCTGCTCACGGCGATCGACGGCCGGGCCGACGGCGTGTCGCCGGTCGGGGCGATCCGGGAGCTGGCCCTCGACCTGCTGCAGCAGGACCATCCGCTCGGGGGCGCGGGAGATCACCGGCAGTTCTGGCGGACGATCCTGGCGTCGCCGACGCTGCGCGCGCGGATGCGCGAGTCGGTGGAGGAGCTGGAGGATCTGCTGACGTCCGTGCTGCTGACGGCCGCGCCGGAGAGCGGGCCGACCCGGGCGCGATGGTCCGCGGCGCTGATCATGGCCGCGCTCCGGACGACCCGCCAGGTCGCGGCGCAGCGCATCCTGGCCGGTGAGGATCCGGAGCTCGTGACCGCGGAGCAGCCGGCCCTGGTGAACGAGCTGTTCGACGGCGTCGAGCGAGCGCTCGACGCCGTCGGGGCCGGCTAGAAGAAGCCGTCGTCTCCGCCGTCGTCGTCGAAGACCTCCTCGAAGACCTCGTCGGCGACGATGCCGCCGACGAAGCCGGCCGCGGCCGCGCCGGCCACCGCGCCCATGCCCATCCCACCGCGATGACGACGGTGGCCGTGGTGCCCATAGGCACCGTAGGCGCCGTGGCTCTCGTAACCCCCGTGGCCGTATGGGGAGTGGCCGCCGTAGCTGTGCGCGTTCGCCAGGAGCTGCTGGAGCCAGCCGTCGAGGTACCCGGCCCAGTCGGTCCGGCCCGCGGTCGCGTAGTCGATCCGCAGGTGGTGGAACGTGTCGGCGCCGCCGCTGAACAGCCCGCCACGCTTGTCGACCTCGAGGACGACGTCGACCGCCTGCGGGCCGGCGACGAACGTGACCTCGAGCTCGTTGAGCCGCCCGGCGTACTGGGGCGCCGGGAAGAACTCGATCTCCTGGTAGAACGGCATCTGCTGCGGCACCCCGCGCAGGTGGCCGTACTCGACGTCGGCGTTGCGGAACGTGAACCCGAGCCGGGCGACCGCGTCGAGGAACAGCTCCTGGGCCGGCAGCGGGTGGATCGCGACCGGGTCGAGGTCCCCGGCGTCGATCGCCTTGGCCACCGACACCTCGGTCTTGAGCCCGACGGCCATCCCGCGCAGCGGCTGCCCGAAGACCGCGGTCACCGGCGCCTCCCACGGCACCGCGAACTGGAACGGGAGCACCTGGTCGGCGTGCTCGGCCAGCTCGAACCGCCCGGAGAGCGGCAGCCGGGCGAACTCGACCCCGCCGGCCGACTCGTGCTCGCCGCCCTCAAACTCGACCCGGGTGACCAGACCGAGCTCGATGCGCTCGATCGTGACGGTGCGGTCGCCCCCGCGCAGTCGCACCTCGCCGCGCAACAGCTCGCCGGGGCGGCAGTCGCTGCGTTCGAGCACCGTGTCGACGGACGGCCCACCGGCGCCGAACGCGTGCATCAACTTCCGAAAGACCACGACTTCTCCTCGGATGGCATTCTCTGTCGATCCGGAATCCTTGTGATCCGACAAACGCGCAGCGTAGCGGGGTAGTTCCCGAGTCCTAACCCGACGGCAGGCGCATCTTGTCGGGGTTGGTGATCGTGTACACCTCGCGAATCGGCGCGGGCGCGCCGGCGTCGAGGTCGAGCACCATGACGCCGAACGGGGTGTCGTCGGCCTCCAGGAGCAGCGAGAGTTCACCGTTCACCGGCCGGTAGCGGACCGTGAACCGGCCCGGATAGCGCGTGGCGATGCCCGCGAGCACCCGGGCGACGCGGTCCCGGCCACTCACCGGGCGGGGCACGGCCCGGGCCTTCCCGCCGCCGTCCGTCCACAGCGTCACGTCCGGAGCGAGCAGTTCCAGGAACGCGGTGACGTCGCCGTCCCGGAGGGCGGCGACGAAGCGCTCGGTGAGCGCGTGCCGCAGGCGCGCGTCCGCGGGCCGGCGGGGACGGCGGGCGCGGACGTGCTCGCGGGCCCGGTGCGCGAGCTGGCGCACCGCGGCCGGGGACCGGTCGAGCATCGTGGCGATCTCGGCCTGCGGGTAGCCGAACACCTCGTGGAGCACGAACACCGCGCGCTCCAGCGGCGTCAGCGTCTCCAGGACGACGAGCAGCGCGAGCGAGAGCGACTCGGCGTGCAGCAGCCCGGCGTCCGCGCCGGCCTCGGTGACCAGCGGCTCCGGCAACCACGGCCCGACGTAGGTCTCCCGGCGCCGCCGGATCGCGTCCTGCCGGGCCAGCGCCTGGTTCACCGCGACCCGGACCAGGTAGGCCTTGGGGTGGGTGATCGGGGTCCCGCTCTGTGCCCGGGCCGACCGGGCCGACCAGGCCAGCCAGGTCTCCTGAAGGACGTCCTCGGTGTCGGCGACGCTGCCGAGCAGGCCGTAGACGATCGCGAACAGCAGCTCGCGGTGGTCGAGGTAGACGTCGGTGGGGTTCACCGGAACACGACGACTTCGACGACGGCCAGCGCGAGCAGCAGGTTGGCCAGCACGAACTGGGGCGAGTAGTCACCGGCGCGGAGATGGAACGCGACCGCGCAGGTGAAGTAGAGCACCAGCCCGACCGCGGCCGCGGCGCCGACCGAGGGCACCCCCAGCAGGCCGATCAGCAGACCGGCCGCGCCGGCCAGTTTCAGCGTCCCGATCGGGAAGATCAGCCAGCGCTCGGGGACGCCGACCGCGGCCATGCCGGTGCGGATCACCGGTAGCCGGGCCAGCGCCCCGGCCCCGGACAGCGCGTAGGCGGCCACGGCCACCAGTGTGACGACGTGCGCGAGAGCGTTCATACCGGCTAGGAGGACCGGCGGTGGCCGGATGTGACATGCCTAGAACGTCGGGGTTCGGCGTCCGTGGTGCGTGGCGGCCTCGAAGGCGGACGCGACCTGGAGCGTGAACAGGTCCGAGCGGGGCTTCGTCACGATCTGGAGGCCGACCGGGAGGCCCTCGGGCGTGAAGCCGGCCGGCACCGAGATCGCCGGGGCGCCCAGCGTCGTGACGTGGTAGGCGGCCCGCATCCAGTCCAGGTAGGAGTGCATCTCCTCGCCGGCGATCTCGCGCGGGTACTCGTCGTCCACGTCGAACGGGACGACCTGGGTGACCGGCGCGAGCAGGACGTCGTACTCGTCGAAGAACCGGATCCCGGCCTGGTACACGCGCGAGTGCGCGGCCACCGCCCGGCCGACGTCGGAGCGGGTGAGCGCGCGGCCCTGCTCGATGTTCCAGGCCAGCGCGGGCTTGAACGCGTCCGGACGCTCGTCGAAGCTGGCGCCGAAGCCGACGTCGAACGCGTTCGCGCGCAGGGTGCGGAACGCGAACTCGGCCTCGGAGAGGTCGGGGGTCGCCTCCTCGACGAGCGCGCCGAGCTCGGTGAACACGGTCGGCGCGGCGGCGAGGACGGCGGAGACCGCGGGGTCGATCGGGAGGCCGCCGAGCGTCGGGCTCCAGGCGACCCGCAGGCCGCGCAGGTCGATCTCGGTAACCGTGCGGAACGCGTCGCCGGGCGTCTCGAGCGAGAGCGGCGCGCGGGGATCGGGGCCGGCGATCGCCGAGAACAGCAGGGCCACGTCGGCGACCGTGCGGCCCATCGGGCCGGACGTGCCGAGCGGGTCCCACAGGTTGTCGCTCGGCAGCGCCGGGACCCGGCCCGGCGTCGGACGGAACCCGACGACGTTGCAGAACGCGGCCGGGTTGCGCAGCGAACCGCCCAGGTCGCTGCCGTCGGCGATCGGCTGCAGCCGGGCGGCCAGCGACGCGGCCGCCCCGCCGCTGCTGCCGCCGGCCGAGCGCCCCCGGTCGTAGGGGTTGCGGGTCGCGCCGAACAGCGTGTTGAACGTGTGCGAGCCGGCCGCGAACTCGGGGACGTTGGTCTTGCCGATCCGGATCGCCCCGGCCGCGCGGATGCGCGCGACGACGAGCTCGTCCTCGGCCGGCACGTTGTCGGCGTGCAGCGGGGATCCGTACGTCGTGCGCATTCCCGCGGTGTCGTGGGTGTCCTTGAACGCGATCGGCAGCCCGTGCAGCGGCCCGGTCACCGGCCCGTCGTCGGCGGCCTTCGCCGCCGCCCGGGCGCCCTCGGCGTCGAGCGTGATGATCGCGTTCACCTGCGGGTTGACGCGGTCGATGCGGTCGAGGTGGGCGTCGACGACGTCCCGGGCCGAGATCTCGCGGGCGCGCAGCCGCCGGGCCAGGTCGGTCGCGTCGAGCGCGCACAGCTCGTCGGCGTCTCGGGTCTCCATCCCCCGAGCGTCGCCGACGCACCGGCACCCTGTCACGGACCGACCCTGCCGCGTCGGCGGCCCAGGATCCGGCGAGATCTGCCAGGCGATACCGGGCGGATCCTGCCCGGTATCACTTCTAGCCTTCTCGGCATGAACTTCGTATCGATTCGTGTCATCACCGCCGACGTCGCCCGGCTGGTCGGTTTCTACGAGCAGGTCACCGGGCTGACCGCGACCTGGGCCACGCCCGACTTCGCCCAGTTCAGCACCGACGTGGCCACGCTCGCGATCGGCAGCACGCGCACGGTCGCGATGCTGCCGCCGGACGCGCTGCGGCCGGGCGAGAACCGCTCGGTGATCGTCGAGTTTCTGGTGGACGACGTCGACGCGCTCGCCGGAAAGATCGACGCCGAGGTCGTGCTGCCGCCGACGACGATGCCGTGGGGGAACCGGTCGCTGCTGGTCCGCGACCCCGACGGCAACCTCGTCAACCTGTTCAGCCGGTGACCGCGGCCGGCCCTCGCTTCTTGGCCGCCTGGATCTCCGCGTAGACGTGGGCGCGGAGCTCGGTGAAGCGCGGGTCCCGGCGGGTCGTGAGCTGGTCCCGCTCCGGCGGCAGATCGACGGTCAGCGTCTCCTGCACCACGGTGGGCGACGCCGACAGCACGACGACCCGTTCGCCGAGGTAGACGGCCTCGTCGATGTCGTGGGTGACGAACAGGATCGTCACCCCGAACTTCTGCCAGATCGAGCGGATCAGGTCCTCCAGGTCGGCCCGGGTCTGCGCGTCGACCGCCGCGAACGGCTCGTCCATCAGCAGCACCGACGGCTGGTACGCGACCGCCCGGGCGATCGCGACCCGCTGCTGCATGCCGCCGGAGAGCTGCCAGGGGTAGGCGTCACCGCGGTCGGCCAGGCCGACCGCGGTGAGCGCCTCCTCGACGAGGGCGGCCCGCCGCGCCTTCTTCACCTTCTTCTCGCGCAGCGGCAGGTCGACGTTGCGCCGCACGGTGAGCCAGGGGAACAGGCTCCGTCCGTACTCCTGGAAGACGACGGCCAGGTCGGCCGGCGGGCCGGTGACCGGCGTCCCGGAGAGCGTCACGCTGCCGCCGGTCGGCCGTAACAGCCCGGCGGCGCACTTGAGCAGCGTGGTCTTCCCGCACCCGGACGGCCCGACCAGACAGACCAGCTCGCCGGCCTCGAGCGCGACCGACACGTCCCGGATCGCCTCGACGTCCCCGTAGGTCTTCCGCAGGCCGGTGATCTCCAGCAGCGTCACTGCGCACCTCTCCCGGATCGGCGGAGCCCGAAGTACCACCGCAGGACCACTCGTTCGGCCAGGCCGAAGAGCCCGGCGAGCACCACGCCGAGCAGGCCGAGCAGGATGATGCCGGTCCACATCTCGGGGATCGCGTAGCTTCGCTGGAACTGGACGATCGTGAACCCGAGCCCGCTGGAGGCCGCGAACATCTCGCTGATCACCATGAGGATGATCGCGATCGCCAGCGCCTGACGCAGGCCGGTCATGATCTGCGGGCTGGCCCCGCGGAGCACCAGCGTGCGCAGCCGGGTCAGCCGCCCGATCCGGTACGCCCGGCAGACCTCGCCGAGCACCGGGTCGACGGCCCGGACGCCCTCGATCGTGTTGAGCAGCACCGGCCAGACGCACCCGAACCCGATCACGGTGATCTTCATCGTGTCGTCGATACCGGCGAACAGCATCACGACCGGGACGAGCACCGGCGGCGGCACCGCCCGCAGGAACTCCAGCACCGGTTCGGTGTAGGCGCGCAGCCGGGCCGACGACCCGATCGCGAGCCCGAGAAGCACCCCGGCGACGCCGGCGATCGCGAAACCGACGAGCAGCCGCACGACGCTCGGGACGACGTCGGCTCGGATCGTCGGCCAGGTCCACGTCGGACCGAAGGCCTTCGCGACCGCCGGAGGCGTCGGCAGGAAGAAGTTCCGGCCGCCGGCCGAGGCGGCCCACCACACGCCGATCAGGACGATCGGCAGCAGGAACCAGCGGACCACCCTCACACCGGCACCTCCCGGCGGACGGACGCGTGCCAGCACAGCAGCCGGCGCTCACCGGTCCGCACGCCGACGTTGACCAGGACGCCGAGCACGCCGGTGGTGAACACCAGCGCGTACACCAGCGCCGGTTCGGTGCCCGAGCGGGCGACCGCGATCTGCTGACCGAGGCCGGGCGCGCCGATGACCAGCTCGGCGGTCACCGCGAGGATCAGCGCGACCGCCGCCCCGAGCCGGACCCCGGTGAGCACGTACGGCAGGGCCGACGGCCAGGTCACGTGCCGGATCCGGCCCCAGCGGCCGAACCGGAACGACCGGGCGGTCTCGTCCGCGACCGGGTCGACGTCGGCCACCCCGGCCAGCACCTGCACGTAGATCTGCCAGAACGCCGCGTAGACGACGAGCAGCAGCGTCGACCCCAGGCCCGTGCCGTAGACGATGACCGCGAGCGGGATCAGCGCGACCGACGGGATCGGCCGCAGGAACTCCACGCTGGACGTGGTGAACGCGCGGACCGCGGGCACCAGCGCGAGCGCGAAGCCGAGCCCGATCGCCGCCGCGGCCGCGATCAGCAGGCCCAGCAACCAGGCCCAGACCGTGTCGCCGATCGCCGACCAGTACTCGCCCGTCCCGGCCTCCCGGACCAGGACCCGGAAGACCGAGGACACCGGCGGCAGATCGGTCGACGACACGAGGCCGGCCCGGGGCACCGCCTCCCACACCGCCAGCGCGATCAGGGCACCGGCCACGGGACGCCAGTCAGCTCGCATAGAGCGCGGTCAAGTCGGGCGTCTTGGAGAGCACCTTGTCGTCGGTCGCGAGCCGGGCCACGGTCGCCACCGACGTCCGGTTGATCTCGGCCGGCCACTTCGGGAGCGTCAGCTTCGGCGCGAGGTCCGCGCTGATCTTCGTGTACTGGCTCAGAATCTGCCGGACCTCGTCCGGGTGGGCGTCGGCGTAGGCGTTCGACTCCCGGATCGCCTCGACGAAGCGGGCGACCAGGCCCTTGTCGGACTTCAGCAGCTTCTCGTTCACGAACCAGCCGGCCACCGACAGGTTCGGCGCGACGTCCACGAACGTCGAGGTCAGCACCCGGGCGCCGGCCGCCAGCACCTGGGACAGCTGCGGCTCCACGATGAACTCGGCGTCGACCCGGCCGCCGGCCAGCGCGGCCGGCATGTCGGGGAACGGGAGCTCGACGAACTTGATCGAGCCCGGGTTCCCGCCGGCCTTGCGCACCGAGGCGCGGACCGAGGTGTCGCCGATGTTCTTCAGCGTGTTGACCGCGACCCGCTTGCCGGCCAGGTCCTTCGCCGTCTGGGCCGGGCTGCCCTTTCCGACGACGATCGCCCCGAAGTCCTTCCCCTGGACGCCGGTGCTGGAGACGCCGTTCGCGACGACGGTGAGCGGGAGGCCCTTGTCGCGGGCCAGCAGCAACGACGTGAAGTTCGAGAACCCGACCTGGTACTCGCCCGACATCACGCTCGGCACGATGGCGGCGCCACCGGCCGCGGTCTTCAGCGTCAGGTCGATGTGCCGCTTCGTGAAGAAGCCTTTCTGCTTCCCGAGGTAGATCGGAGCGACGTCGACGATCGGGATCGTGCCGACGGTCAGCTGGGCGTTGCCGCCCTGGGTCTTGACGTCGGGGCCGGACGATCCGCCGCATCCGGCCAGGGCGAGAGCCAGCGTGGCGGCAGCGATGCTCGCCAGTGCACGGCGCATGGAGGCTCCAAGGGGGTGAGCGTGCGCGGTGAGAAGGGGTCGAACTTATTGACGGGGGTCGAGCTCCGTCAACGGCGCGATTTTGTTAGCTGCATTGTTAACAGTCTGCGCGGGTGAGTGGGTGGTCTTCGCGATAAATGGGGTTGGGTTAGCGGGTTTGGTCGCCAAGTTGTGAACAATCCGAGACCCGTGAACCCGTTGACACGGGCGGCCCGTGTGTCAGCCAGGTGTGTCCGGCGCCGTTCCTACCCGTCGATCAGGGAGAGACAGGACATGAGCAGACGGTGGATCGTTCTCGTCGGACTGGCGCTGGTGAGCGCGTGCGGCACCGCGGACCCGGCGCCGACCGCCGGGAGTCCGTCGCAATCAGCGGCGGCGTCGGGCGACCAGCTCTGCGGTCATCTCGAACAGATCGAACCGCAGGTCGCCGCGGCGACGAGCCCGTCGGACGCGCGGACGATCGTGTCGATCCAGGTCGCGACGATCGCCAGCAGCAACCCCGGCCTGCGCGACGCGATCGCCACGCAACTGGACACGCTCACGACGAAGAGCTGCCCGCAGACCCGCCAGGCGATCCTGGCCAAGGTCGGAGCGGACAGCTTCGCCGACGTCGTGAAGGAGTAGAGCTCTACTTCTTCCGGCTGGTCAGGCTCTCCAGCACCAGGCCGGCGCCGATTCCGAACATCCACACGTCCTTGGCGATCGGCGTCCCGGCCTGGGTGGGCCGGATGCTGCCTTCCTCGCGCAGCCCGGGCGTCTTCAGGTACAGCCCGAGCAGGCCACCGGCGAACGCGGCCAGCCCGGCCCCGGCGACCGCGGCCGGGACGATCGGCACCAGCAGCGCGGTGCCGAGCGCGATCTCCGCGGTGGAGAGGTACTTCGCGAACTGCTTCGGCTCGATCCCGGCGAGGAACGGGTAGGTGCCCGCCGCCATCCCGTGCATCCCGGCGGCCGCCTCTTCGTCGGCGTTCCGCTTGGACAGGCCGGAGTTCAGGATGTACGCGCCCGTGGCCAGGCGCGGAGGCAGCTGGCTGAGCCGACCGAGGAACCGCATGGGGTACTCCTGTAGACGAGTTACCGGAATGTCCGAATCGTAGCCCTTATTTCCCCCGGCGCTGCGAATCAATCGTCTCCAACAGACGCAGCCATACTTCGCTGATCGTCGGGTAGCTCGGCACCGCGTGCCAGAGCTCGCCCAGCGGGACCTTCGCCTGGATCGCGACCGTGGCCGAGTGCACGAGCTCGGCGATGCCGGTGCCCACGAACGTGGCCCCGACCAGGCGGTCTCCGTCCAGCACCAGCTTGGCCCGGCCGGTGTAGTGGTCGCGCACCAGGTACGTGCCGGCCAGCGCGGCCATGTCGTACTCGGCGACCGACACGTCCAGCCCGGCGTCGCGGGCCTGGGCCTCGGTGAGGCCGGCCGAGCCCACCTCCGGGTCGGTGAACGTGACCTGGGGGACGATCGCGTGGTCGTGCTGCCGGGCGGCGTTCCCGGCGGCCCGGTCGGCGATCACGTCGCCGGCGATGCGGGCCTGGTACTTGCCCATGTGGGTGAGCAGCGCCTTGCCGTTCAGGTCGCCGACCACGTAGAGCCAGTCGATCCCCGGCACGGTCAGGTGCTCGTCCACGTCCACGAAGCCCTTCGGCTCCAGGCCGACGGTCTCGAGCCCGAGGTCGTCGCTGTTCGGCGTCCGGCCGGCGGCGACGAGGATCTCGTCCGCCGTCACCGTCGATCCGTCGGAGAGGGTCACGGTCACCTCGCCGCCGTGGATCAGCCCCTCGCCGTTGTCGTTGACGACGGGCCGGGCGACGTCGGTCACGCGGGTCTTCGTGCGGACGGTGACGCCGGAGTCGGCGAAAGCGGCCGCGACGATCTCGCCCGCGAACGGCTCGTTCTTCGACAGCAGGCGCTCGGAGCCCTCGACGATCGTGACCTCTTCGGCACCCAGGCCGCGGAACCAGGTCGCGGCCTCGCAGGAGACGACGCCCCCGCCGACGATCACGATCCGGCGAGGGATCTCGTGCACGTTCGTGGCGTCGCGGGACGTCCACGGGCGGGCCTCGCGCAGCCCGTCGATCGGCGGGACGCTCGCGCGGGTGCCGGTGGCCAGGACGACCGCGTGCCGCGCGGTCAGGGTCCGGCCGTCGACGGTGACCGTCTTCTCGCCGGCCAGCCGGCCGCGGCCCCGGACGACGTCGATGCCGGCGCCGGTGGCCCAGTCGACCTGGGAAGTGTCGTCGTGGTGGTTGACGATCTTGTCGCGCCGGTCGAGCACGGCCTGGACGTCGAGCCGGGCGCCGGTGACACCGTGGAGGTCGCGGCTGTTCGAGACGAGTTCGACCGGGCGGAGGAGTCCCTTGGACGGCATGCAGGCCCAGAATGAGCACTCGCCGCCGAGGAGTTCCTGTTCGACGATCACGGCTTCGAGGCCGGAGAACTGGGTCGCGTACTGCGCGGCAATTTCGCCGGGAGGGCCGCCGCCGATGACGATGACGTCCCACTCGGTCCGGTCCGGGTTCAGCTGAGCGCTCACCGCCCCAGTCTGCCCGCCCCGTTCGGCCGCCGCTCCTCGGGCTCGCCGATAGAGCGCTCACGCCCGTGGACCTGCTCATCCGCCGCCCGCGCACCGCCCTAGCGGGCCTTTGCCGCCAAAAGCCCGCTATCCGGCGTGCTTTGACGTTGACTAGCCCGCAATCCGAAGAACCGCGGACGGCGGCGGGCGTCGGAACCGGAAGGGACCGGCGCCCGCCGGGCAGGCGTAGATCTAACGGGCGTTCAGGATGTGCTCGATGGCGAGCTGGTCGAGGCGGACCGCGCCGGAGCCCTTGGCGGCGGCCGCGGCGACGTCGAAGTCCTCGAACGCGGAGCGGTCGGCAGCCAGGTCGGCGATCGACTCACCCTCGTTGAGGGTGGGCTGCGCGAGCCCGGTGACGCCGTGCTCGGAGAGCGCGGCCTGCACCTCGGGGTCGGCGCGGAAGGCCTGCGCGCGCTCCTTGAGCAGCAGGTACGTGCGCATGTTGGCGGCGGCGGAGTTCCAGACGCCGGTCAGGTCCTCGTTGCGGAAGGGCTTGTAGTCGAAGTGGCGGGGACCGTCGTAGGTGGGGCCGCCGCCGAGCGGGCCGTGCTCGAGCAGGTCGACCAGGAAGAACGCGTTGATCAGGTCGCCGTGACCGAACACCAGGTCCTGGTCGAACTTCGGGCCGTGCTGGCCGTTCAGGTCGATGTGGAACAGCTTGCCCTGCCAGAGGGCCTGGCTGATCGCGTCGACGAAGTTGAGGTTCGACATCTGCTCGTGGCCGACCTCGGGGTTGAGGCCGACGCGGTCGGCGTGCTGCAGCATCGAGATGAAGCCGAGCGCGTGGCCGACCGTGGGGAGCAGGATGTCGCCGCGGGGCTCGTTGGGCTTGGGCTCGATCGCGAACTTGAGGTCGTAGCCCTGGTCGAGCGAGTACTGGACGAGCGTGTCGATCGCCTCGGCGTAGCGGGAGAGCGCGGCGTGGACGTCCTTGGCCGCGTTCGTCTCCGAGCCCTCGCGGCCGCCCCAGCAGACGAACGTGCTCGCGCCGAGCTCGGCGGCCAGGTCGACCTGGCGCATCGTCTTGCGCAGCGCGTAGCGGCGCACGCTGCGGTCGTTGCTGGTGAACGCGCCGTCCTTGAACACCGGGTGGGTGAACAGGTTCGTGGTGGCCATCGGGACGACCAGGCCGGTCTCCTCGAGAGCCTTCTTGAAGCGCGCGATGTGGTTGGCGCGGGCGTCCTCGTCGGCCTCGAACGGGATGAGGTCGTTGTCGTGGAACGTGACGCCGTAGGCGCCGAGCTCGGCCAGCTTGTGCACGGACTCGACCGGATCGATCGGGGCGCGGGTCGCGTCGCCGAACGGGTCGCGGGCCTCCCAGCCGATGGTCCAGAGCCCGAACGTAAAGCGGTCAGCGGGGGTCGGCTGCGCTGCCATGATGCGTACCTCCGTGCGGTTCCGGTGATTAGTTCAGACCGTTAACATATCTGTCTGCGGCCGGATTGGGGAGAGGTGCGGGTGGTGGAACTTCCTGGACCGGCACGTATCGGTTCGGTGCGGGCGCACAACCTGGCGCTCGTGTTGCGGGCGGTGGCCTCGGCGTCGTCGCCGGTCTCGCGGGCCGAGGTGGCGGCCGCGACCGGGCTGACCCGGGCCTCGGTGTCTGGCCTGGTCGACGCCCTGGTGGCCGGACGCCTGCTGCGTGAGACCGGTGCGCCGACCCGGACCGGCGTCGGTCGTCCGTCGACCGGTCTGGTGTTGGACGACGGTGGCCCGGCCGGGCTGGGCATCGAGCTGAACGTCGACCATCTTGCCGCCTGCGTGGTCGATCTGAGCGGAGCCGTGCGGGTGCGGCGGGTCGTGTCGTCGTCGTTCCCGGTGGTGACGCTGGCTCAGGAGGCGGTGTCGGAGGCGCAGGAGCTCGGGCTGACGCTGTCCGGGGTCGCGCTGGCCGTGCCCGGGCTGGTGGACCCGGCGACCGGGGAGCTGCTGGTGACGCCGAACCTCGACGGCGGGGCGGGCGAGGTGCTGGCCCGGCTGGGCGCGCTGCAGAGCGTCCCGCTGGCGGTGGAGAACGAGGCGACGCTGGCCGCGCGGGCCGAGCAGCGGGCTCTCGGGGCCGCCGCGCCGCGGTCGTTCCTGCAGGTCTCGGGTGAGGTCGGCATCGGGGCCGGGCTGGTGCTCGACGGGCAGGTGTACCGCGGCCGGCACGGGTGGAGCGGTGAGCTCGGGCACGTGACCGTGCGGCCGGGCGGGCGGCCGTGCGCGTGCGGCAGCGACGGGTGCCTGGAGCAGTACGCGGGGCTGCGGGCGATCGCCCGGGCGGCCGGGTCGGCGGACGTTGCCGGGCGGGCTGCGGCGGGGTCGGCGGACATCGCCGGGCGGGCCGCGGCCGGGGACGCGTCGATGCTGGCCGCGCTGGCCGACGCCGGGGAGGCGCTGGGGCTGGCGCTGGCCGGGGCGTTGAACCTGCTGGACCTGGACGCGGTGGTGCTGGGCGGGGCGCACGCCGAGCTGGCGCCGTGGCTGGTGGGTCCGATCGAGGCTCAGCTGGAACGGCGGCTGGTGGGGGCGGCGGTGTCCCGGCCGGTGGTGCGGGCGTCGGTGCTCGGGGTGGACGCGGCGGCGTTGGGGGCGGCGTGGTCGGTGCTGGATCGGGTGCTGGAGGATCCGGCGGGGTGGCTCAGTTCTTGATGAGTTCCTGGAGCCCGTCGAGATAGCGTTGCAACCCCCATTCGAACATCGACTCGGTGGAGAAGTCGACGTCCGGTAGGGCCTGCAGGGCGGTCATCATCGGGAATCGGCCGGTGGCCATGACCTCGAGATAGTAGGGATCCTGGCCCTTCATCCACTCGTCGGCGTCCATGCCGGTGTCCTGCTGGTTGCGCAGCTCCTCGTCGTAGACGAGCGCCACGCTGCGCACGTGGTTGAACAGGCAGACCGCGGCGTGCAGCAGCTGGCCCGGGTCGAGGCCGGAGTCCTTCAGCGTCGCCATCGCGTACTCGGTGTGCACCATCCCGCGCGGGACCAGTTGCGGCCGGGAGAACGACAGCACTCCGGCCATCCAGCGGTGCTTCCGGTAGATGTCCCACTGGATGCGGGCCACCTCTTCGAGGCGGCTCCGCCAGCCGGTCGGCTCCGGGTCGGGGATCAGGTCGACGTCTCCGAAGACCGCGTCGAGCATGAGGACGACCAGGTCCTCCTTGCTCGGGACGTAGCGGTAGAGGGCCATCGTGGCGACGCCGAGGTCGGCGGCGACGCGGCGCATCGAGAGCTCGGCCATGCCGTCGGCGTCGGCGATGGCGATGGCCGCGGCGACGATCCGGTCGCGGGTGAGGGGGGCGTCGGTGGGGCGGCGGCGTTTTTGCGGTGGGTCAGGGAGCTGGCGTCCTGGGGGCGGGAGTTCTTGTTCTTCGTTGGTTCTGGCGCGGACGACGGTGCCGACGCCGGGGACGGCGTCGGCCAGGCCGGCCTGGCGGAGCGCGGTGAGGACCTTGGTGGCGGTGGCCATGGCAACGCCCCACTCGCGGGTGATCTGGCGGGTGGACGGGAGGCGGTCGCCGGGGGCCAGTTCGCCGGATTCGATCCGTCGGCGGAGTTCTTCGGTGATGCGGGCGGAGGGGGTCACCGTACTAGTGCACCACGGGCCCGTGGGAGTTGACAACGGAGCTGAGCTGCGCGATTGGGTGAACTAGTGCACTAGGTGCGGTCTGAGCTGCGACTTTGGCGGTTGCGTACGCAGTATTTGATGCGCTTCAATGCTGGTGCTGGCAACGATTCCAACTTCGGGGAGCTCCTCATGTCTGATGAGTACAGCGTCCGCGCGGGACGGAAGGAGTGGGTCGGCCTCGCCGTGCTGCTCCTGCCCCTGCTGTTCGTCTCGATGGACGTGTCCGTGCTGTACTTCGCGGTGCCGTTCCTGAGCGTCGAGCTCGAACCGACCAGCACGCAGCAGCTCTGGATCTTCGACGTCTACGGGTTCGTGCTGGCCGGCCTGCTGATCCCGATGGGCGCGATCGGGGATCGGATCGGGCGGCGGCGGTTACTGCTGATCGGGGCGGTCGCGTTCAGTGGCGCTTCCGTGCTGGCCGCGTACGCGCCGAGCGCCTCGCTGCTGATCGCCGCGCGGGCGGTGCTGGGCGTGGCCGGGGCGACGCTGATGCCGTCGACGCTGGCGCTGATCCGGAACATGTTCTCCGACGAGCGTCAGCGCGGGACGGCGATCGGGATCTGGACCGGGGCGACCAGCGCGGGGATCGCGCTGGGGCCGGTGCTGTCCGGGCTGCTACTCGAGCACTTCTGGTGGGGGTCGGTGTTCCTGATCAACTTGCCGTTCATGGTCATGCTGCTGGTGCTGGCTCCGGTGCTGGTGCCCGAGTTCCGGCACCCCGGGGTGGGGCGGTTCGACTGGGCGTCGGGGGTGTTGTCGCTGGCGACCGTGCTGCCGGTGATCTGGGGCGTGAAGGAGCTGGCGCAGATCGGGGGTGGGGCGTCGGGGTCGGTGGGGTGGCCCGTATCTGCGGTTCTGTTCGGGCTGGCGGTCGGCGTGGTGCTCGTGCGGCGGCAGGTGCGGCGTCCGGACCCGCTGATCGACGTCGCGCTGTTCCGACGGCGGGCGTTCGGCGGGGCGGTGGCGCTGAACGTCGTCGCCATGTTCGGGGTCGTCGGGTTCGCGCTGTTCGCGACGCAGTATCTGCAGTCGGTGCTGGGGTTGAGCCCGCTGCGGGCGGCACTGTGGAGCGTCGCGCCGTCGATTTTGGTCGGTGGAGCCGCTCCGCTGGCGAACGCGCTGGCCCGGGTGATCGACCGGGCCTACCTGATGGCGGGGGGTTTCCTGATCGCGGCCGTGGGGTTCACGCTGACGACCCAGGTGTCGCCGGATCGCGGGCTCTGGATCGTCCTGCTGGCCGCGACGACGTACGCGGTCGGGCTGGTGACCGTCATGTCGCTGGTGACCGAGGTGGCGCTGGGGATCGCGCCGCCGGAGCGGGCCGGGTCGGCGTCGGCGCTGCTGGAGTCGGGGTCGGAGCTGGGTGGGGCGCTCGGGATGGCGCTGCTGGGGAGTCTCGGGAGTGCGATCTACCGGCACGGGGTGACGTCGGGGGCCCCGGACGGGGTGCCGTCGGAGGCGTTGGACACGGTGCGGGAGACGCTGGGTGGGGCCCAGGCGGTGGCGGCGGGGTTGCCGGGGGAGCTGGGGGACGCGGTGCTGCGGGTGGCTCGGGATTCGTTCACGGACGGGTTGCACGCGGCCGGGGTGGCGGCGGCCGTGGTGATGGTGGGGGCGGCCGTGGTGGCGGGGACGCGGTTGCGGGGGTTGGGGATCGGTTCGGAGGGATCGGGGGACGCTGACCGGGGCTCGGTCCCGGTCCCGGGCCGGGGCTCGGGCCGGGAGGCGGCGGCGGAGGTTTGAGGGGGGTGGGTCAGCGGTGCCAGAAGTAGGTGCGGGTGGCGGGCTGAGCCGTGAGGAGTCCGATGAGCACGGCCGGAACGACGAGCTGTCCGAGCGTGAGTCCGATCGAGCCGCCGCCGATCGAGGCGACACCGGAGACGATGACGAGCGCCGAGAGCCCGGACGTGATCCCGAACGCCAGGCGGCTACCGCGCCAGAT
Source organism: Cryptosporangium phraense (assembly GCF_006912135.1). NCBI lineage: Bacteria > Bacillati > Actinomycetota > Actinomycetes > Cryptosporangiales > Cryptosporangiaceae > Cryptosporangium > Cryptosporangium phraense. The sequence goes on from NZ_VIRS01000032.1 coordinate 31,225, forward strand.
ACCCCGCCCCAGCCAGCCCATGATCGTCGCCCCGACCAGCGGAACGAAGAACACGGCCGGGCCGAGCGTCGCGAAGAGCAGCGAGAGCGCGAACAGGCCCACGCCGACGAGGTTCACGAGCACCATCGCCGCCACGACCGCGGGCGGCCGGGCCGGGCGCTCCCGGGGAGTCTCGACGACCCCGAGCGCGACGGTCGGATCGGCCGCGTTCCGGGCGTCGAGGTCGCTGACGGGTGTCGGGGTGGGCGTCGTCCAGCCTGAGGCGGGCGTCTCCGGGGGACCCCAGCCGGGGGCGGGGTTGCCGGTGGGCGTCCAGCCGGCGGAGCCGGTCTTCGGCGGGGTGGACGTGGCCGGACCGGGATGGGTGGGCGGCGAGCTGACGGGTGCGGTCGGCGTCCATCCGGTGCCGGGGGGTGGCATCGAGGGGGTGGCGGCCGGCGGGGCGCTGATCGGGGAGGTGGCGCGGGCGGTCGTCTTGGGTGGGGAGCTGACCGGTTCGGTGGCGGACCAGCCCTTGTCGGCGGGGGGCATGACGGGGGTCGGGATGGCGGTCGGACGGGAGTTCGGGGCCGAGGTGTTCGGAGCGGTCGGTGGTGTGGCGGTGGTGTCGTTCGGCGGGGCGCTGACCGGTTCGGTGGCCGACCAGCCCTTGTTGGCGGGGGGCATGACCGGGGTCGGGGTGGTGGCTGGACCTGCGGCCGACATCGACGTCTCGGCGGGGTAGGCGATCGCGGCCCGGGCGGACGTGGGGGGTGCGCTGATCTGGGGTGCGCTGACGGGGGGTGCGCTGACGGGGGGTGCGCTGATCGGGGGCGTGACGGTGGCGCGGGCGGTGGCTGGGGGTGTGCTGGTCTGGGGGGTGACCGTGGCGCGCGCGGTGGCGGGTCCGCGGGGTGTGGTGGCGGGGCCGCGGGGTGCGGTCACTGCGGCGCGGGCGACCGAGGTCGACGGGTCTGCGCCGGGCGCCGGGCGGGAAGGGCCGGCGGGAGCCGGCGTGTCTGGGCCTGGCGGGGGTGAGACCTTGGCTCGGGCGGTGGCGGGTGGGGCGCTGACCGGTGGTGTGACAGTGGCCCGGGCTGCGATGGGGCCGGCCGTGTCAGGCCGGGTGGTGGCGCGGTCGGTGGGCTGGGCCGGCGGCTCGGGCGTCGGTTGTGCGGCGGCGGCGGTTTCGGTCATCGCGAGCAGGGCGGCCAGGGCGGAGCCCGGCGTGACCTGGAAGATCTCGGCAGCCTGCTTCGGTCCCGACTGCTGCTTAGGCCCGCCCGATTTCTCCGGCGCCTCGGCGGGAGTCGCCTTCTTGGTTGCTTCCGGGGCCACCGGTCGGAGGGGAGCGGTCGCGTCGTCCGTCGCCGGACCGGTCATCGGTTCGGCCGGCTGCGCCTGCGGGCTCGCCGGGTCAGCGCCCCGTGCCGTGGCGTCAGCGCGGGTGCTGTCCTCGTCGGTCGGTGGGGCTTCGGCCGACGAGTCGAGGGCCGAGGACGATTGCACGGCCACGTCGGCGGCCGACCGATCTGGTTCCACCCGCTGAGCCGGGATCCGGGCTGCCTCCTGGAACGCAGCCGCGGTCGTGAACCGTTCGCGATCCGGCGAGAGCGAACCCGAGAAGCCACGCTGCGCCGCGACGACCCGCGCCCCAGCGGGCTCCGCCGTGGCAGACCCGGCCCTCGCAACCCGCGCCTCCTCAGCACGCGCTCCCAGCGCACGCGCCGCCTCAGCCGGCGCGGCTTCGGCGCGCGCGGCTTCGGGCCGCGCTGCGGCGGGCCCTGCGGCCACAGCTCGCGCCCTCTCAGCGCGGGCCGCCTCCGTACGGGCCGCCTCCGTACGGGCCGCCTCAGTGCGGGCCGCCTCAGTGCGCGCGGCTTCGGGCCGGGCTGTGGCGGGCCTTGCGGCCGACGCTCGCGCTCCCTCAGTCCGTGTCGCCCCGGCCGGTGCCGTCTCGGTTTGTGCCGCCTCAGTGCGCGCGGCTTCGGGCCGGGCTGTGGCGGGCCTTGCGGCCGACGCTCGCGCTCCCTCAGTCCGTGTCGCCCCGGCCGGTGCCGTCTCAGCTGGCGCCGCCTCAGCCGGCGTCCGCTGGGCTCGCGCTGGTTCGGCCCTCGCCGCGGCGGGCTCGGCCGCCTCTGCCCGCGCCGCCGTCAGCTGGGCGGCCGGCTGCGCCGGCGCGGTCCGGGGCGCCTCGGGCGGGGCTTCGTTCGGTTGCGCCTCGTGAGGGCGCGCGACTTCCGGATGCTGCGCGGACGCATCACCCGGTCCGGCGGATCCACCCTCGTCAACACTCGGTAGAGGCCCCGGCGTCAGCTCCCGTCCCGGGCCGCCCGCGGACGGCCCCCCGGACGGCGTCCGTATGACGGACTGCGCTCGGCGGGCGCGAATCAGCGCGGTCGCGACCGCGGCGGTGTGCGCCACCGGCGCACCCCCGGAAACCGGATCAACTACCCCCAGCGGCACGGTCGCGGCCGGATCGGACGAGGCGGCAGCGTCGGCGCGAGAGGAGGATCCCGGGGTCATGGCGCCGGACGGTAAGGGCCGAGCGGGTCATCGCGCCTCATACGAACGGCTAGACCCCGCTGTCCTCAGTGGTCATTTGTGCCAACTCGTCACCGCTGGTCAGCCTGGCGAAGGCTACCGACCGTAGTCGGTTACTCGTCGGGAATATCCGTTGGCACTTCGGCGTCTGTATCGATACAGTAGAAGAGTACGAAGAACATCGATGAAGGATGGACACCGTGCCTACGGCACCGAGTATTGAGCAGTACCTGCAGGAGCTCCACGACGACTACGCGTCGCGCATCAACGAGGCGGTCGCCGAGGACCGCGACGACCTGGCCTGGCAGCTCGCCGACGCCTACACGAACGAGGCGCTGCGCGCCCAGGCGGACTACGGCCTGACCCCGACCCTCGACCGGCTCCCCGGGCGGCGCCCGACCGCCGCGACGATCCCCGCCGCGGCCTGACTCAAGCCGCCTCCCAGCGGCCCGCGCCGCGCCGCTACGGCGGCCCGCGCCGCGCCGCCACGGCGGCCACAGCCACGCCGCCTCACCGCGGCCCGAGCGACCCCGCCGAACGGCGCCCCGGGCCGCGCCCCCGAGCGGCACCCGGCCACGGCAACGGCCACGGCCGGCCACGGCCCGGCCCGGCCAGGGCCCGGCCAGGGCAACGGCCACGCCCCGGCAACGGCCACGCCCCGGCCACGGCCGCGGCAACGACCACGGTCCGGTGCCGGCCACGGTCCGGTGCCGGCCACGGTCCGGTGCCGGCCACGGCCCGGCAACGGCCACGCCCCGGCCACGGCAACGGCCACGCCCCGGCCACGGCCGCGGCAACGGCCACGGCCCGGTCCCGGCCACGGCCCGGTCCCGGCCACGGCCCGGCCCCGGCCCGGCCACGGCCCGGCCACGGCCCGGTCCCGGCCACAGCAACGGCAACGACGCCCGCCCCACCCACCTCGGAATGCCCGCGTACTGAAAATGGTTCTCAACACTGGGAGGTAGCCATGAAGGTACGTAACTCGCTCCGGGCCCTCAAGGCCAAGGACGGATCGATCGTCGTCCGTCGTCACGGACAGATCTTCGTCCTCAATAAGAAGAACCCGCGCCTGAAGGCCCGCCAGGGCTGACACCGAGGGCCCCGGTCATACGACCGGGGCCCTTCACTGTTCGGACGGCGGAACACCAGAACAGAACCGTCCGACCCCCGGGTTACAGTGACCGAACTGTGGACCCGGATGACCTGACGCTCGAGAGCGCCGCCCAAGACCTCGCGATCGTGGCCGTCTACCGGCAGATGTTCGCGGTCCTCGGCAGCTCGGCGCAGTCGGTGATCAGCGACCCGATGCTGGTCGACCTGGCCGACGCGCTGTTCGCCGCCTTCTCCGCCGCGGGCAGCGAGGGCCTCACGATGGAGCAGATGCGGTCGGCCTGCCGCGGCTTCCCGGAGCCGGTCTTCACCTCGCGGGTGCGCGTCCTGCGCGAGCTCGGCGCCGTACAAAAGGCCTTCGACCGGCCCAACCAGGACGTGTACCGCGCGTCGTTCACCAGCTACGTGTCGCTGCTGTTCGTCCGCCGGATGCTGACCCGCGGCGGTCAGCTCGAACTGCACCGCATGCTGTCGCTGGAACGGCTGAACCTCGACGACCCGGCCGCGACCGAGGACGACGCCCGCGAGAGCGCGTCCCGGCTGACGACCGCGTTCCGGCTGATCGTCACCGAGCTGTTCATGCTGACGTCCGGCGGCACGATCGACTCGCTGCGCGAGAAGGCGCCGTTGCTCTGGAACGCCGACTCGCTGATCGGCGAGGCGGCCGCGGCCCACGACCGGATGCTGTCGCGCTGGCCGGAGCTGACCCGGCCGAGCACCGACCTCCGGGCCGCGATCGCCGCGTACCGCGACGTCTCGACCGCCGCGGCCGGTCGGCTCACCCAGGCGGTCGGGGCCACCCGGGCGCTGGACCTGCTGCCGGCCGAGGCCTGGCGCACGTTCACCCGCCGCTCGTCCGTCGGCGCGCTGGCCGCACCTCTCGCCGGGCTGATCTTCGACGCGCCGCGGGCCTGGCTGTCGGCCGGCGACCTGACCGAGGCGGTCGCCCAGGCCGAGCGGCCTGCGCCGCAACGGCTCCGGCCTCCCCGGGCCGATTCCGACGACCTGGCCGACGCCACTCCGGCCGACGTCGCCCCGGCCGACGATCGGGAGGCCGACGATCTGGCCGCCCGGGCCGAAGCCGTGCTGGCCGGGCGGGACGCTGTCGACATGGCCGACCTGATCGGACGGTCGGGTGACTGGCCGACCGCTCGCCGGACGCTCTCCGACCTCGTCGCGGCGGCCCAGCACCCGTCGCTGCCGTACGACCTGACCTGGGGTGACGGGCTCGTCGTGGGCGCCGACGGGGTGCCGTCGTGGCGCGGGCAGGGCCGGTTCGTGCGGGTTGCGGTTCCGGCGTGAGCGGGCTCGACGAGGCCGCGCTGTGGGCGGCGCGGGCCCGGGCCGAGGGGCCGCTGTCGGTGCCGGTCGGGGTCTCCGGTCCGGACGGGTTCGTCCGGCTGCCGTCGGGGGAGGAGCCGAGCGCCTGGTGGGTGCCGGTCGGGCCGGACGGCGTGACGCCGGCCGCGCTGCGTGATCTGCGGCTGAGCCTGCCGGCTCCGGACCACCGCAACGAGGCCGCCCGCGTCCTCGCCGTGTGTCTGCGCTGTTGCTGGGTGGAGCTGGCGGCCGATCCTTGGCCGGGGCGGGAGACGTCGGTGCCCGCGGTGCTGAGCGTTCTCGGTGACCTGCTGCCGACGCGGTCGGCCCAGACGCACCACCGGTTCGCGGCCGAGGCGTTCCGGCAGCTGTCGGACGCCGGCTGGATCCGCTGGTCGGAGCGGGGTGGGACGATCCGGCTCGGTCCGCGGGTGGCGAGCTGGCCGTCGGCCGAGGTCGAGATCGTCCGAGAGCTCTGCCGCTCCCTCCCGGCCCCGGCCGACGTCGAGGCCGCGCCCCCGCCGGAGGCCGCGCCCCAGACGGAGGCCGCGCGCCCGGCTGAGCCCCCGGCGGAGGCCGCGCCTCCGGCGGAGGCCGCGCGCCCGGCTGAGCCCCCGGCGGAGGCCGCGCCCCCGGCCGAGGCCGCACTCGGCGCGGACGGGGGTGCGGCATGACGCATCCGGCCGAGGATCTCCTCGGGGCGTTGTCCGAGCGGCAGCGGGACGAGGTCGTCGCGGCCTGGGCCGCGGTCGAGTACGGGCGCGAGCCGGTCGACGAGGTGGGCTTCGCCGCACTCCGCGACCCCGCGCTGCGCGAGACCCTCCGCGCCGTGCTCCGGCGCACCGGCCGCGACCTCGTCCGCATCGCCGGCCGCCGGTGGACCAGCGGCTACGACGACGACGTCCGGGCCGAGCTCGTCGCCCGCGGCTGGGGCCTGCTCCCCGAGTACGACCGGGCCGTGCTGACGACGATCCTCGTGCACTCGGTGGCCATCCCCCGCTCCGACGGTCACCTCACCGACGACAGCTGGGCCTCGGCCGTGCCGACGACCGTCGCCGAGCTGCGCAGCCACACCCAGCTGGCCCGCGGCAAACTCAACGACGCGCTCCAGCGGCTGCGCAGCGCCGACCTGATCCGGGCCGCGCGGACCTCGTCCGAGGGCGCGTCCTACGTCCCGGGCCCGCAGTTCCACCGGCTCACCCCGGCGGCGCGGCGCCTGCTGCAAGAAGAACTGGTACTGGCCGCCGGCCCGGGCTCACCCCTGGCCGCGGCGATTCGGCATTCCCGGGGAGGACAGCAGTGACGCGGCCGGTCGATCATCTGGACGTCGTGGGGGACCGGGTCGCGATCGGCATCCAGCTGATCGGGATCTCCCGGCTCTCGACGCACCCCGTGCCGCTGGTGCCCGGCTGCCTGATCACGGTCGCCGGTCAGGGCCCGAAGGACTCCAACGGCGCCGGGAAGTCGTCGTTCATCGCCGCGCTGACCCTGCTGCACGGCGACGAGCAGTGGCGCCTCGCGTCGGGCGCCCGGGAGTCCGCCGACCTGCTGTTCTCGGCCGAGATCGCGGCCCAGGACCGCGAGTACGCCAGCGCCGACCACGGCTACGTCGTCGGAGTGTTCGCCGACGCCGACGCGGAGCACCCGGCGGACAGCGCGCTCACCGTCTGGCTGCGCATCGACCGGGAAACGCCGCACCTCCTCGTCCGCTGGACCGAAGGGCTGCACGTTCCCACCGCGTCCACCGAAGCGGAACGGGAACGTCAGGCCGACGGACTGTGGGCGGCGCTGCCGCCCCGCGCCGGACGGCGCGACTACAACGCACGGGATCTGTCCCGGGTCCTGTTCGGCGAGCACATCCGGTGCGTGTCGTTCCTCTCGACGTCGGTGCGCCCGTCGGCGACGGCGAACCTGCTCGCGCAACCGCTGAACGAGCTCAAGCCCGACCGGATCTTCTCGGCCGTGGCCGCGCTGACCGGCCTCGACCACGAGATCGCGGACGAGCAGCGGCACCGGAACACCGAACACGCGGAGCTGGAGAAGGCGGCCGACGCCGAGCGGAAGCTGCTCGAGTGGGAGGAGCAGGCGTCCGCGATCGAGTCCGGCATCGAGCGGCGCGAGCAAGCCCGCGACCGGGAGGCCGACGCCCGCGGGCGGTGGCGGTCCCGGGCCGCGGTGCTGGTCGCCCGGGCCTCCGACGAGCTCGAGGCGATCGACGACGACCTCGGACGGATCGCCGCCGACGACGCCGCCCACCAGGAGCGGCTCGCGTCGATCGCCGACGAGCTGCACGTGCTCGGCGACGACGTGGCGCTCCGCGACCGGCTGCGCCGGGCCGAGGCCGCGTTCGCGTCGCTGGACGGTGATCACCAGCAGCTGCGCGACCGTCGCCGGGGGCTGACCGCGTCGTTGGACCGGCTCGGCCGGGAAGCCGACGAGTTGGACGCCACGGCGCGCGACGCCGACGGGCGGTCCGCGGACGTGGCCGCCTCCGAGCTCGAGGTGGCGGTGGACGCCCGGACGGCGGCGATCGGGGCGCGGGCGATCGCATCCCAGGCGGTCGCGTCGGCGTCGGCGGCGGTGCGGGTGGCGGAGGCCGGCGACGACGTCGCGACGGCTCAGCTGTCGGCGTTGCGGGAGGCGGGGATTCCGGCGGTCGCGCTGGTGGACGCGGTGACGTTGACCGAGGAACAGCGTCCGGTCTGGGAACCGCTGCTCTGGCCGTTCCGCGAGGCGGTCGTCGTCGACGCGTCGCAAGTAGACCGGGCAACCGGGGAGCTGGCCGCCGTACCGGGGTCGATGCTGGTCGCGGCGGCGGGCGCGGCCGGGAGCGCCGCAGATGGGTTGCCGGCCGTGGCCGGCGCGTTCGATCTCGCGGGCTTCCTCGGCGCGCTGCGCGCCGGTGCCGTCGTCGACGGCGCGGCCGTCACCGTCGCGGGCGCCACCGTCATCGGCGGGTTCGACGCACCGATCACCGGGCGCGCGGCCCGGATCGACCGCGCCCGAACCGCCCTGACCACCGCCTCCACCGCACTCGACGTCGCCGCCGACCGCCTCACCGACGCCGACCGGGCCGTCGCGATCGCCGAGCGCCGCCTCACCGCGGCGCGGGCCGCGGTGACCGCGGAATCCAAGCGTCACCGGATCCAGAGCGCGCGCCGCGAGCTCGACGAGGTCGCCGAGCGCGAGGACGCGCTCGCGCCGCGGCTGTCGGCCGCCCGCCACGAGTACGACCTGGCCCGCCTGGCCGAGACCGGCCGCCAGCAGCAGGCCGACGCGCTGCACGGCAACCGCCGCCGGGTCGAGGACGCCCGTGAGGTGCTGCGCGTCGAGCGCGACCGCCTCGACACCCGCCGCCGCGTCATCGACCTCGACACGCTGCTCCGGGCCTGGGGAAACACGATCGACGCGGCCCACGACCACCTCGCCGACCTCCCCGACGACGAGCAGCTCTTCGACGAGGACGACTGGTGGCGCGCCGCCGAGGCCGTGCTGGCCGAGATGCTCGCGCTCTGCTTCCGGCCCGATGACCCGGTCCCGGCCCAGGTCGAGGCCCTCGCCGACGAGCGCGCGACCCCCGGCCGCGGCCAGGCCGACAAGCAGAAGCAGACGTTCCCGGCGCTCCTGGACGCGGTCCGCGACCACCTGACCCTCACCGCCCACGAGGACGCCCACCAGCGCGCGCGCCTCAGCGACGAGCGGGTCGAGAAGCGCCGGGCCCGGGACGCGGCCGCGATCGGCCACGAGGAGGCGGCGAAGGCGGCGGCGGCCGTGCGGGCGTCGCTGGCCCGGGCGATCACCGCCCGGCTGAACGCGGTCGGGTCCAAGTTCGACGATCTCGACCGCGCGTACGGCGGCTACGGCGCCGGCCTGCGCTTCACCGAGCCCGAGCCGCCCGCCGACCCGACCAAGCGCTGGAACTGGGAGGTCACCCCGGTCTGGCGCCGGGCCGAGGGCAACGCGCTGGTCGCTTACGACCGACGCGGCAACACCGCCCAGATGGACGAGAAGGCGGTGAAGCTCGTCTGCGCGGCCGCGCTGGCCTCGGGCACCGGGCGTCCGCTGCTGCTGGTGCTCGACGAGCTCGGCCGCAACCTCGGCAAGCAGCACCGTCGCGAGGCCGTGGCTCTGTTCGAGCGGATCGGCGCCGACAGCGGCATCACGGTCGTCGGCGCGCTGCAGGACGACATGGAGCGCTACGCGATCGACGCCTGCGGCGAGTACGTGAAGCTGCGCCGGACGTCGGACACGATGGCGTACAACCAGGCGCCGGTGATCCACGGGTTCGACACCCGCGCGGGCCGGGTGGCGCTGCTGTCCGAGTGGCTGTCCGGGAGCTATCTGCCGGTGTAATACCGTGCGGGCATGGTGCCCGAGCCGGTGGAGCTGTTGCGGCGGTTGATCCGGGTCGACACGACGAACCCGCCCGGCAACGAGTCCGCGCTGGTCGAGTACCTCGGCGGGCTCCTCCGCGACGGCGGGGTGACGACGACCGTCGTCGGCGAGAACCTCGTCGCCAGGGTGCCGGGCCGGGGCGAGGCCCCTCCGCTGCTGATGCAGGGTCACCTCGACGTCGTCCCGGTGAGCGACCACGGCTGGACGCACCCGCCGTTCTCCGGCGACCTGATCGACGGGTTCGTCTGGGGCCGCGGCGCCCTGGACATGAAGAGCGGCGTCGTCATGATGCTGGTCGGTCTCCTGCGGATGCTGGACGCGGGCCGCACCCCGCCCGGCGACGTCATCCTGGCGCTGCTGGCCGACGAGGAGGCCGGCGGCGAGCGGGGCGCGAAGTACCTGGTCGAGAACCGGCCCGAGCTGTTCGAGGGCGTGCGCTACGCGATCGGCGAGTTCGGCGGCTTCACGATGGAGATCGCCGGACGGCGGTTCTACCCGGTGCAGGTCGCCGAGAAGCAGATCTGCTGGGTGCGTGCGGTGTTGCGGGCTCCGGGTGGCCACGGGTCGCTGGCCCGGCCGGGCGGCGTGACGGCCCGGCTGGCCACCGTGCTGCGCACGCTCGACCGGCAGCACCTGCCGGTGCACGTCACGCCGGTCGTCCGGACGATGATCTCGGCGATGGCGGCGGAGTTGCCCGCTCCGGCCGCGCAGGCGGCCCGTCTGCTGCTGCGTCCCGCGCTGACCGACCGTCTGCTCGGCGCGGCCGGCGAGACCGGCCTCACGCTCGCGCCGCTGTTCCACCACACGGCCACGCCGAACATCGTGTCCGCCTCCGGCGGCGCGATCAACGTCCGGCCGACCGAGGCCGTCCTCGACCTCGACGGACGGTTGCTGCCGGGCTTCCGCCCGCAGGATTTCCTCGCTGAGCTCCACGCCTTCTTGGGGGACGATGTGGAGCTGAGCGTCGTGCGGCACGACCCGGTCGAGCTCGAGCCGAACCTCGGACTGTTCGACACGCTGGCATCCGTGCTGCGCGATCACGATCCGCTGGCCAAGCCGGTCCCGATGCTCATGCCGGCCTCCACCGACGGCCGGTTCTTCGCCCGGCTCGGCATCCAGACGTACGGGTTCACGCCGATGACGCTGCCCGCCTCGATGACGTTCACGAAGCTGGTGCACGGGGTGGACGAGCGGATCCCGGCGTCGGCGGTGGAGTTCGGCACGGCCTGTGTGACGTCGCTGCTGGAGCGTTTCCGCTAACGCATCCCGCGGACGAACGACGTGAAGCGGGAGGCGTCGGACCGGCGTTGTTCGTAGGTGGCGCCGACCACGACGAGCAGGAGCCCGGCGAGCGAGAGCGGCACCCAGGTCGGGACCGCGTCGGCGAGCGCAGGGAGGATCGGTGCGAGCGCGCGGGCCGCGACGAGCGTCAGGATCGACGCCCCGGCGACGAACGGAGCCTGCCGGCGGGCCGCCGCGCCCGCGAGCGTCGTCGCGAGCGCGGCGCAGCCGAGCAGCAGGAGGCGGAGCCCGAGGACGCCGTCGGACAGGGCGATCGCGCCGGTGGGGACCGCGGCGACGGCCAGCGCCGGGCCGAGCGCGACCCAGGACGAGACCGCCGGTCGGCGGCGGAGGAGGAAGAGTCCGAACGCGCCGGCCAGGACCGCGGCCGGGAGCGTGTAGGCCTCGGCGGCGGTGACGCCGGAGCGGGCCAGCCAGGCCCAGACCGCGAGCAGTTCGACGACGGGGATCGCGTAGAGGGCGGGTGCGGGCATGGCCCGGGGAACAGTGGGCCGGGCGGCGGATCGGAGGGCGGCGAGGCCGAGGGGGATCGCGAGGAGGGTGAGGGTCAGGGCGAGGATCGGCTGAGCATGAGCATCGCCGAACGCGTTCGGGCCGGCCGGGAACGAGCCGGCGGCCGGGCCGGCGAGGGCCTCGGCGGCCGCCGCGGTGAGGACGGCGAGCGCACCGGCGACGACGGCACCGACGTCGAGCGTCGCGGTGACCAACCGGGGAGCGGCGGTCAGGCCGGGGATGGTCGACGCGGTGGCGACCCCGAGAAGTAGATAGGCCGTGGGCACGCCCGAGGCAGCGCCGATCGCGACCGCGAGCGCGACGGCGGCAGTCGCCGAGGTAGCGGCGGCAACAAGTCGGGGGAGCGGAGCGGAGGCGAGAACGATCGCGGTGAGGGCAACGAGGAGCAAGGCCCCGAGCACGGCGAGCGTGGCCGCACGGTCCGCCAACGACCAGGCCACCGCCGTCGCCCCGGAAACGAACGCCACGACGGCCGGCGCGACCGCAGAGGCCGGCGCGACCGCAGAGGCCGGAGCGGCCGCGGAGGCACCGACGGTGGCGAGCACCAGCAGCACCCCGAGCGAGACCGGCCAGGGCGCATGCAGAGCAGGCCCGAACTCGGCGACCCCGAGCGCCGACGCCGGGACCGCATACCGCAGCGCCGCCCGGAGGGAGCCGTCCCACCGCACTCCGAAAGCCAGCACCCCGGCGGCCAGAGTCGCGATCGGCTCCAGCACCCCACCCGGAAACACCACCCAGGGCGCCAGGCGAGAGGCGTCGGCCGGAGCACCGTCCCAGACCGCGGCGACCCACCCGAACGGCGCGAACACGGTCGCCAGCGCCGCCGGAGCCAGCACCACGGCCGCGACGAGCAGCCCCGGCAGCCCGGCCGCGGTTCCGCTGACCGGGCCACGCGGCCCGGCGAGCCGGGTGGCGGCCACCGCGAGAACGGCGGCGCCCAGGGCGAGCAGGGCCAGCACGGGACGGTCGACGGTCAGCACACCGCGAATGGGGTCGACCGCCGTGAGCGCCGCCCCGCCGTACCCGGCCACGGCGGCGATCGTCGCCGCGACCGCCGCGGTCAGCGGCCGAGCCCGCCGAACCCCGGCCGCAACGGAGAGCGCCAGCAACCCGGCCAGCCCGAACCCAACCCCGGCCGGACCGCTCCCGCCCACCCATCCGGACCCACCGGATGTGAGCGCGGTCGCCACCGCCCCGGCCTCCCCAACGGCCGCCCCGAGCGCGATCCCGGCGAACACCGCCTGCCGCAGCCCGCCGACCGCCCGCCACGAGAGCACCCCACACCCGGCCGCGGCCACGCCGAGCACTCCCAGGGTCAACCCCCGGGAAGCCAGCGCCACCACCAGCGCATAGGCCCCCAGCCCCCCGCCGAGCCCGAACATCAGCACCCTCCCGACCGGCCCACCGACCCAAGCCCGCGCCCTCGACCCCAGGACAGTCGCGACTAGCGCAATCGCACCGGCGGTGACGACGACGACCCAGATCGGCGCCCCAGCCACGACCGGCCCGAGCACCGCGACACCGCCCGCACCGACCGCGGCGAGCCCGAGCCCGAGCCCGAGCCCACGACCGAGGCGGTCGAACCCGCCGACGACCACCCCGAACGCGGCCAATACCGCCACCAGCGCCACGACCGTCCCCCACCCGGGCCGCCCGGCATACCCCCACACGGCCCGGCCCGCCGAGGCGCCCCACATCAGGTCCGGATCCGTCAACGGCACGACCAGCGTGAACCCGACCGCCGCCCCCGGAATTACGCCGACGGCACTGGCCAGCGCCGCACCCACCGCGCCGGCCCCGGTCCGCCACGCTCCGCGAGCCCCGCGGGCCGCGACCGCGCACCCGAGCACCGCGACCGCGACCCCCGCCAGCCCCCACGCCTCCGGCCCGAACCGCACCCACCCCGACGCGACCCCGGCCCACACCAGCAGCAAGGCCACCCCGCCCGCCACCGCCCGCGCGATCTTCACTCCGGCGTGCGCGGCGGTCCCGCCAGCCTCTGACCGCACCATCCCCGCGTTCAGCCACGCCGGCCCCGCGCCGGATTGCACCCGCCCGCCCGCCCGCGCTGCTCGCGCGCCGGATTCCGCGCCTGCGCCTGCCTGCGCCGGTTCTGTGCCTGCGCTTGCCTGCGCCGCTCCTGTGTCCGCGCTCGACCGCGTCGCCTCCGCGCCGGGCTGCGCCGCCCCCGCGCCCGGCTGCGCCTCCCCCGCGCCGGACTGCCCGCCCGTGCCGGGCTGAGCGCTCGCATCCGGCCTCACCACGCCCGGCTGCGTCGCCGCGCTCGATCGAACTGCCGGGCTCGGCTGCGCTGCCGCGCCCGGCTCCGCCGCCGGCCTCGGGGGCCCTGCCGTATCCCGTGCGGCCTCGGTCTGCCGCAGGCCCGCCACCAATTCAGCCGCCACCACCCCCGCCGCGGCCAACGCCACCAGCGACAGCTCCCCGAGAACCGTGTTCCCGACCCCGCCGGTCCACACCGCCACCAGCCCGCATCCCACTGCCGCCACCCATGCGACCCCACCGCACACCAAAGCCGCGATTCGCCCAGCCACCCCCGGCCCGGCTGCGACGCTCCCGGCCGCCCCGAGCCCGGCCGCCTCCCGCGCGGCCGCGAGTCGCCCCCACGCCAGCAGGCCCAAGTCCCCGGCCACCAGGAGAACCAAGACCCCGGCCCACTTCCCGGCGCTGTCCGCGTGAGGGACCGTCAGCAGCACGGCGGACACGTGCACGAACACCACCCCGGCCGGCCTCAACGAGGCCACCGGGACCAAGAACGGATACCCGAGCGCGACCAGCGCCGTCACCCCGACCACGATCCCGGCGTAGCTCGACGACCCGGGTACCAGACCGACGTGCCGCACCGCGTACCCGTCCAACAGCAGCAGCACCAGACCGAGCAGCGCGAGCGTCTCCGCGGTCGAGGCGAGACCGAACCGGCGGAGGACCGCGGGCGCCGCGAACACGCCGGCCGTGATCACCCCGAGGATCACCGCCCGCCCACCGATCCCGAACGCACCCCACGCGACCACGGTGAACACCACTGCGGCGACGGCCAGCAGCATCCCTCCGAGCCCGAGGAGCACGGCCTGCACCGACCGCGCCGAGGTCTCCGGCCGAGCCGACTCGCCCGCCACCGGCGCCCAGACCGGGGGAGCGGCCGGCCGGCCCGCTGCCCCGCTCGCCACCCGGCCCGCTGCCCCGCTCGCCACCCGGCCCGCCAGCCCGCCCGCAGCCCAGCGCGCCAACCCGCTCCCGGCCCAGTCCGCAGGCCCGCCTGCGGGCCGGTCCGCCAACCCGCCCCCGGCCCGGTGCGCCGGCCCTCCAGCAGCCCGACCCACCGGCCCGCTCGCGTCCCGCCCCGCTGACCCGCCCGCGCCCCGGCCCGTCAACCCGCTCGCCGCCCCGCCGGCCAACCCACGAACCGACAGCAGCTGGGCTCGGTGCTCCGTCGCCCCCGACCAGGCCCGATACGCGTCCGCGGCCCAACGCTCGGCCGCCGCCTGCGCGGCCTGCGCCGCTGCCTGAGCAGCCCGCGCCTCGGCGTGCGCGGCCCGTGCCACCCGCACGCGCCCGTCGGCCTCGGCGAAATTCCGCGCGGCGGCCGCCAGCGCGGCCTCAGCGCGCGCCAGTTCGGTGTCGAAGCTGCTGGTCATGCGCGTCACGATCGCGCAGAACACGACGGCGGACGCGGTCCGATCAGCCCAGGCCCGCTGAGCAGTACTACTCAGAACCCGGTGACCAGCGCCGATAAAACTGAGCGGACGTCTGCCCGGAGGCGCGGAGAGGAGCCGGATGCCACTCCGATGGTTTCTCGCGCTGCGCGGACCGGCCGGCTGGTGGCAGGCACCCGTCGTCGCGACGCCCCGGCTGATGTCGATCGTGGCCGGGTCCAGCTACGTCACGGCCGGACTGGTCGCGGTGATCGTCGCCGTGCTCGGCGAGGACCTGGCCGACGCGATCGGGGAGTGCGCACTCGGTATCGCCTCGGCCACCGCCGGAGCGATCGTCCTGCTGACCGGCCGTCGCTGGCCCCGATGGGCGTTCCACCTGGTCATCAGCACCGCGGTGGCGTTCATCACGCTCGTCGTCTGGCTCTCGCAGGACGAGGGGCACGCGCTCGCGTACGCCACGATCTACCCGCTCGCGTCGCTGTTCACGATGTTCTTCTTCAGCTGGGCGGTGGGGCTGATCTACCAGGTCGCGATCGCGATCTCGCTGGTCGGCGGCGAGCTCGCGTGGACCGGGCTCCCGCGTGACGTCGTGCTCCCGCTGCTCGCCACCAACGCGGTGGTGGCGGTCATCATCGGGTGGCTCGTCCGCGAGGCGACCGAGGCCGAGGCCGACACGCTGACCGGCCTGCCCAACCGTCGCGGCCTGCAACGCGCCGTCGATCAGGCCTTGGACGCCGCCCGGCGGGACGCGACGCCGGTGACCGTGGCGTTCCTCGACCTGGACAGCTTCCGGCGGGTCAACGAGCTCCTCGGCACCGCCCAGGCCGACCGGCTGCTGCGGCTGACCGGCCAGGCCTGGCGGCACGTGCTCCCGGCCGACGCGCTGCTGGCCCGCTCCGGCGGCGACGAGTTCGGCGTCGTCCTGCCCGGGGTGGCCGCGGCCGAGGGCGCGGTGATCATCGACGGGCTGCGGGCGCTGCTCCCGGAGGACCGGACCTGCTCGGCGGGCGTCGCCGAGTGGCGGGCCGGCGACTCGGCCTCGGTGCTGCTGGGTCGGGCCGACGCGGCGCTGCAGCAGGCGAAGCTGTCGGGCCGGTCGCGGACGTTCGTCGACGTGCACAGCGGCGCGCAGAGCCGGGAGATGGTCGACGCGCTGCCGGCCGGCGAGTTCCTGGTCGTCTATCAGCCGATCGTCGACCTGGCCAGCGGCGTCGTCGTCGGGGCCGAGGCGCTGGTGCGCTGGACCCACCCGGAGCGCGGGACGATCCCGCCGATCGAGTTCATCCCGCTCGCCGAGGAGTCGGGGTTCATCCTCGACCTGGGCCGCTGGGTGCTGCGCGCGGCCTGCGAGGAGGCCGCGACCTGGGACTGGGCCGAGAACCCGCGGATCTCGGTCAACGTCTCCGGGCGGCAGCTGCACGACCTGGAGTTCGTGCCCGACGTCCGGCGGATCCTGGCCGACACCGGGCTGCCGCCCCGTCGGCTGGTGCTCGAGGTCACCGAGAGCATGCTCGAGGCGGACGCCCCGGTGGCGCTGGCCGCGCTGGAGGCGTTGCGGGCCGACGGGGTGCGGATCGCGGTGGACGACTTCGGCACCGGGTACTCGTCGCTGAGCCGTCTCGACCGGTTGCCGGTCGACATCCTGAAGATCGATCGGGCGTTCGTGAACGCGCTGCGCCCCGACACCGCGGTGGCCCCGGTGATCACCGCTATCGTCGCGCTGGCCCAGGCGCTGGGGATGAGCACGGTCGCCGAGGGGATCGAGGAGCCGTATCAGGCGGCGGCGCTGATCGCCCACGGATGCTCGGCCGGGCAGGGCTGGCTCTACGGCCGGCCCGGACCGGCGGCGGAGCTGGCCCGCCTGGCCGAGGCCCCGCCCCCGCCGCCGCTGGCCGCCTGCCCCGCCCTGGCCGAGCCCGCCCGCCTGGCCACCTCCCGCTTCTGAGCCGCCCCGGCGGCCCCGGCGGCCCGGCCGCCACGACGGGCCCGGCGGCCCGGCCGCCACGACGGGCCCGGCGGCCCCGGCCGCCCCGACGGAAGCGGCCCGAGCCGATCACGCGGCCAGGTGCCAGAGCCGCACGGTCTTGTCGACGCTGCTCGTGGCCAGGAGGTCGTCGGCCGGGCCGAACACCGCGGTGAAGACCCCGCCCGAATGCCCGGCCAGCGGTTCGCCGAGCGCCCGGCCGCGGGCCGGATCCCAGAACCGCACGGTCTTGTCGCGCCCGGCGCTGGCCACGACCGAGCCGTCGGGGCTGAACGACGCCCGGTACTCCCCGTGCGGGTGACCGCTGAGCGGACGGTGCTGCCCGGTGGCGAGAGTCCAGATCCGTAGCGTGGTGTCCCGGCTGTCGTCGCCGGTGGAGACGAGGAGCTTGCCGTCCGGGCTGAACGCCACCGACGACACCGGGCCGGTGTGGCCGGTGAGTGGGTGACCCACCGGCCGTCCGGTGGCCGTGCTCCAGAGCCGGACGGTCCGGTCCCGGCTCGCGGACGCGAGCAGCGTCCCGTCCGGATGGAACGCGACGGAGACCACCGCGTCGGTGCAGCCGACCAGCGGGTGGCCGACCGGGTGACCGGTCTCGGCGTCCGAGAGGCGGGCCGTCCCGTCCCGGCCGGCGGACGCGACGAGCGTGCCGTCGGGGCTGAACGCGACGGCGGCCACCGACGCGGTGTGGCCGGTGAACGGGACGCCGATCGGGTGACCGGTGGCGGTGTCCCACAGGCGCACGGTGCGGTCCCGGCTGCAGCTGACCAGGGTCCGTCCGTCCGGGCTGAACGCCACCGCGGGCACCGGGCCGGTGTGGCCGGTCAGCGGGACGCCGATGGGGCGGCCGGTAGCGACCTCCCAGAGCCGGATCGCCTCGTCGTGGCTGCCGCTGGCCAGTGTCGCGCCGTCGGCGCTGAAGGTCAGCGCCTCGTCGAGTACCCACTCCGACTCCGCGGCGGCCGGCGTGAGGACGACGACGAGGGCGTGCGGCCGCCAGGAACTCGGCGAGCCGCTGGACGTACGGGCGGTCGCTGCGGCTGTAGCTGATGAACACCGGCCCGGCCACAGCGCCCCCGTCCCGTCGTCAGTTCTTCCAGTGTGAACGGATCAGGTCGGCGCAGCGTTCGCCGATCATCATCACGGTCAGGTTCGGGTTGACCGTCGTCAGCGACGGCATGACCGACGCGTCCGCCACCCGCAGGCCCTCGACCCCGCGGACGCGCAGCTGCGGGTCGAGCACCGAGGACGCGTCCCGGCCCATCTGGGCCGTGCACGACGGGTGGTAGACGGTGTTGTGCGTCTTGTGGACGTAGTCCAGCAGCTCGTCGTCGGTGACCGCGTCGGGCCCGGGTGCCAGCTCGCGGGCGACCCAGCCGGCCAGCGCCGGTTGCGCGGCGATCGTCCGGGCCAGCCGCAGCCCGGCCAGCATCACCCGCTCGTCCTCGCCGTCGGGGTCGGTGAAGTACCGCGGATCGACGCGGGCCTTGTCGCGGAAGTCCCGCGACCGCAGCCGCACGGTGCCCCGCGACCGGCCCCGGGTGACGTTCGGGGTCAGGCAGAAGCCGTTCTCGGTGGTCGGGTAGCCGTGCCGCACGGTGTTCAGGTCGAACGGCACCGAGCCGTAGTGCATCATCAGGTCGGGCCGGTCGAGCCCGGGAACGGTGGCCGTGAACAGGCCGATCTCCCACCACTGGGTCGACTCGGTGACCATCGGCGCGGCGGCTTCCCACATCACCAGGCCCTCGACGTGGTCGTCGAGATTCGCGCCGACGCCGGGGGAGTCGACCAGGACGTCGACCCCGACCTCGCGCAAATGCTCGGCCGGGCCGATGCCCGAGAGCATCAGCAGCTTCGGGGTGTCGATCGCTCCGCACGAGACGACGACCTCGCGCCGGGCGTCCACCGTGAGGCGGTGCACGCGGTCGGCGGCGAGGTACTCGACGCCGGTGGCCCGCCCGTCCCGGATCAGCACCTTCGAGGCCCAGGCGTCGGTGACGACGGTCAGGTTCGGGCGCGCCCCGAGGATCGGGTGGAGATACGCGTGCGACGCCGAGCTGCGCGTCCCGTCGTCGTCGGCGTTGATCTGGAACCAGCCGGCCCCGTTCACCGCCGTCGAGCCGTTCGTGAACTCGACGGTCGGCAACCCGGCCTGGGCCGCCGCCTCCAGCACCGCGACGCCGCACGGGTCCTTGGGCGGAATCGTCCGCAGGTTCACCTCGAGCCGTTCCAGCAGCGGCCGGACCTCGCCGAACGTCCACCCGGGCAGGTCCCAGGCGGCGAGATCCTCGGCCGGCGGCCAGAACGCGATGCACGAGTTGTGGGACGAGCACCCGCCGAGCACCCGGGCCCGCGAGTGGCGCAGGAAGCTGTTGCCGCGCTCCTGGGGCTCGACCAGGTAGTCCCAGTCGTACCCGGACTCCAGCAGGAACATCCAGTCGGTCAGCCGCAGGATCTTCTGGTCGTCGACGTCGGTGGGGCCCGCCTCGAGCAGGCACACGGTGACGTTCGGATCCTCGGACAGGCGCGCCGCCACGACGCACCCCGCGCTGCCGCCACCCACGACGACGTAGTCGAACTCCATGCTCAGCCCTTGAACCAGCGGAGCGGGGCGGGGGCGGTGTTCTGCCAGATGTGTTTCGCCTCGCGGTACTCGGCCAGCCCGGTGGGGCCGAGCTCACGCCCGTTGCCGGACTGCTTGTACCCGCCCCACTCGGCCTGCGGCACGTACGGGTGGTAGTCGTTGATCCAGACCGTGCCCGCCCGGATGCCCCGGGCCATCCGCTCGGCGCGCGCCGCGTCCGTGGTCCACACCGCGCCGGCCAGCCCGTACTTGGTGTCGTTGGCCAGGGCCAGCGCCTCGGCCTCGGTCTCGAACGTCTCGACGGTGAGCAGCGGCCCGAACGTCTCCTCCCGGACGATGCGCATGTCGGCCCGGCACCCGTCGAACACCGTCGGGCGGTAGAAGTAGCCGTTGGCGAGCGCGGGATCGTCCGGGCGGCGTCCGCCGGCGACCAGCGTCGCGCCCTCGGCCAGACCTGCGGCCACGTAGGCCTCGACCTTGTCGCGGTGCGCGGCCGACACCAGCGGACCGGTCTCCGACGACGGGTCGAGCCCGTTGCCGACGACGATCCGCTCGGCCCGGGCCGCGACCTCGGCGACCACGTCGTCGTGGATCGACGCCTCGACCAGCAGCCGGGCGCCGGCCGAGCAGACCTGCCCGGAGTGGAGGAACACCGCGGTCAGCGCGTAGTCGACGATCGTGTCGAAGTCGCTGTCGGCGAACACGATGTTCGGGTTCTTGCCGCCGAGCTCGACCGTGACCCGCTTGACCGTGTCGGCGGCGGCCTTGAGGATCCGCTTCCCGGTGGCGACGCCCCCGGTGAACGACACCAGGTCGACCTCGGGGTGCTCGACCAGCGCGCCGCCGACCGGCCCGGCGCCGAGCACGAGGTTGACGACGCCGTCCGGCACCCCGGCCTCGACCAGCAGCTCGACCAGCCGGATCGTCGTCAGCGGCGTGACCTCGCTGGGCTTGACGACCACGGTGTTGCCGGCCGCCAGGGCCGGTGCGACCTTCCAGGAGATCTGCAGCAGCGGATAGTTCCACGGCGTGATCAGCGCGCAGACGCCGACCGGCTCGTAGACGATGCGGCTGACCACGGTGGACTGCCCGGCGTCGACGAGCCGCCCGGGGTCGCTGCCCGCGATGCCCGCGTAGTAGCGGAAGACCGAGATCACGTCGTCGACGTCGAGCCCCGACTCGAGCAGCGTCTTGCCGGTGTCGAGCGTCTCCAGGCGGGCGATGTCGTCCTTGTCGCGGGCCAGCAGGTCGGCGACCTTGGTGAGGATCGCCGCCCGGTCACCGACCGGGGTGTTCGCCCAGCCACCGGCGTCGAACGCGCGCCGGGCCGCGGTGACCGCCCGACCGACGTCGGACGCGTCGGCCAGATCGACCTGCGCGACCGTGCTGCCGTCGAACGGGTTGAGTACGTCGTCTTTGCCGCCGGAACCGGGACTCCAGATTCCGTCGATGAACAGGCCGGGCACCCGTCACCGCCTCTCTCACGAAGGGGCATCGTTGCGCCAGGCGAACCGTGTTGATTGCTCGGCAACAGTCTGGCCGGGCGATTTTCGCGGGTCAAGAACCGGCGTTCGGCCTGTGGACGACCTAGAGTTGCGTCATGCGGAACAGTGAGCGCCTTTCGGAAGAGGTCGTTCCGCCTGCGCCGGCCGGTGTGCAATCGGTCGACCGCGCGGTCAGCGTTCTGGAGATCCTGGCCCGGCGCGGCGAAGCCGGGGTCAGCGAGGTCGCCGGCGAGCTCGGTGTCCACAAGTCGACCGCGTTCCGGTTGCTCGAGACGCTCGAAGACCGCAGCATGGTCGAGCAGACCGCCGACCGGGGCAAGTACCGCCTCGGCTTCGGCGTCGTCCGGCTGGCCGGGGCCGTGTCCGCGCGGCTCGACGTCGTCCAGCAGGGCCGGCCCGCCTGCGAACAGCTCGCGGCCGCGGTCGGCGAGACCGTGAACCTGGCCGTACTGCGCGAGCACTACGCGGTCAACGTCGACCAGGTCCGCGGCCGGGCGACGGTCACGACCCACAACTGGGTCGGCCAGCTCACCCCGCTGCACGCCACGTCGAGCGGGAAGGTGCTGCTCTCCGCGCTGTCGGCGGCCGACCGCCGGGCCGCGTACGCGTCCGGCGACCTGGCCGCGTACACCCCGGCCACGATCGTGTCGGTCTCCGCCCTCGAAGAACAACTGGCCGACGCTCTGGAGCGCGGCTACGCGGTGACCGTCGAGGAGTACGAGATCGGTCTGAACGCGGTGGCGGCCCCGGTGCGGGACGCCAACGGCACCGTGGTCGCCGCGGTCAGCGCGTCCGGGCCGGCGTACCGGTGCCCGGAGGAGCGGCTGCACGAGATCGCGCCGGTCGTCGTGGGCACCGGCGAGGAGATCAGCCGCCGGCTCGGCTACTTCGGCTGAGCGCCGGTCGGGTGTCGGCCCAGCAGGAAGAGCGCGAGCTCCACCCGGAGACGTTCGGACGGGTCGTCCAGCTCGACCGGGAGCAGCTGATCGATCTGCGCGAGCCGGCGATCGAGCGTGTGGCGATGGACGTGCAGGAGGCGGGCCATCGCCGAGCGGCGCCGGCCGGCACCGAGGTAGCAGACGAGCGTCGCGGTCAGGTCGTCGTCGGTCGGGGTCCGGCCCAGCGGGCCGAGCGTGCTCCGGACGAAGTCGTCGCGGTCGGCCGGATCGAGCGAGAGCAGCGCGCGGAACGGCGCGGCCGCGACGCCGTCCATGCTGCTCACCCCCAGGTGGGCCGCCACTGCGGCGCCCCCGATCGCCCGCCGCAGCCCGGCCCCGGCGCCTCCGGCCCCGGCGGTCCCGGCCGTCCCCGATCCCGGGGGCAGGTCGTCCAGCGGCGCGGCCGACAGGATCACCGCCCAGCCGTCGACCTCGCCGATCAGCGCCGCCGGGTACCGGCGGCGGAGCCGGAGCGCGGTCGAGTCGCTCCCCGCCGTCGGACCCACGCCGACGGGCGCGGCCGCGGCCCAGCGGAAGCGGACGTCGACCCCGCTGCGCTGGGCCCGGGCGGTCAGGTCGGCGACGGCTTGCAGGACGCGCATCGCTCGCCGAATGAGGTGACTCAGCAATGTGGAATCGAGTATTCCGCCGGCCGCGAGCCGTTCGATTCCCATTTCGGTGAGGACTTCGGCGGCTATCTCGTGGGCGAGAATAGTCACTTCCATCGGTATTCCGGCGTTGCCCCGTTCGACCGCGATACCGCGGACCCGCGCGGTCAGGCCGGCCAACGGCGTATCGGCCACCATGTGGTTCAGCGCAAGGTCAACGGTTCCGGCCATTTTCGCGTGGACGTCCGCGACGACGTCGTCGGGAAGCGAATCCATCAGCGGAATGCGCGAACTCATCGCATCGAAGACGCGATCGGTGACCAGGTCCAGATCCGCGCGCAACGCGGCCAGGACGTCGGTCAGACCAGCGTGCCTCTCATTCACTGGTACGACTGACGATGAGCGCGAGCCGCTCGATCTGGTCGACGTCGTCGCCGTAGCAGTAGAAGACGAGTTCGTCGGCGCCGAACGCGCGGTAGGCGGCGACCATGTCGGCGATCTCGCCCGGATCGGTCAGGGGCTCGCCCCAGCCGGGCCGGCCGGTGAACGCGTAGTAGTCGGCGATCGCCCGACGGGCCCGGTCCACGGTGCCGGCCGGCCCGATCGCGGTGTTGATCTGCCCGACCAGGCGTGGCCGGCCCGCACGTCCGGCGGCGTCCCAGTCGGCCCGGACCGCGTCCACCAGCGGGCCGGCCCAGGCCAGCGGGGCCGCGCACAGGAAGCCGTCGCCGTGGCGCGCGACCCGGCGGAGGGCCGCGGGGGCGAACCCGCCGATGAGGATCGGCGGTCCGCCGGGGGCGGACGGACGCGGACCGATGCCGGTGCCGGCGTAGGGCTCGCCGCGCCAGATCGCGCGGAGGGCGGTGAGCTGCTCGTCCAGAAGGCGGCCGCGCTGGGTGATCGGCGTGCCGGCGGCGGCGTGGTCGTCGTCCCGCCCGCCGACCCCGATGCCGAGCACGAAGCGTCCGCCGGACATCCGGTCCAGGGTCGCGACCTGCTTGGCGAGGAGCGCGGTCGCCCGCAGGGGCCCGAGCAGGACCTCGGTCTGCAGACGGATCCGGGTGGTGGCGCCGGCCAGGACCGAGAGCGCGACCAGCGGTTCGGGGTTGTCGTAGGCGAGACGGTCGAGCAGCGCCAGCGAGTCGAAGCCGGCGGGCTCCGCCCGCCGGGCCCACGTGAGCAGGTGAGCGGGGTCGTTGATGGGCAGGCCGAGGCCGATGTCCATGGGAATCTCCGAAAATGGGCAGCCGACAAGGACTGTCGCCACCTCCTGCCCACGGCTGGTGGACCCGCTCGTCCCTCTGCGACGCACTTCTCGGACGACCGGTTCGGAGTTCCGCGGCCGATCCTACCGGTCGGCGGTCAGGTCCAGAGCACGGCGTGGTTGACGTTCCCCACGGTGACGTTTCCGGCGACCGTGCCCGACGAGTCGACGCCCACCGGGTAGCAGTACGTCGTCCCCGGGGGGTTGGGGAGCCTACGCAGCGTGCCGTGGCGCCACCGGAAGACCGTCGGGACGTCGCCGGCGCGGACCACGCCGGTCACGTCGCCGCGGTCGTTGATCGCGGTCGCCTCGCCCGCGTCGGCCAGGTACGTGAGCCGGCCGTCGTGCCAGAGCGCCGGGCGGTCGTTCACCGTGCCGACGACGTCCCCGGCCCGGTTGACGTCGGCGACGCTCACGTTCGAACCGCCGGCGGGCAGCAGGTCGGTCGAGCGGCCGTCGGCCCAGCGGATCGGGTGCCCGTTCGACGTCCCGACCACCACTCCGTCGTCGTTGAGCGCGGACGGGACCATCTCGCCGACGTCGGCCGGGCGGCCGTCCGTCCACAGGGTCGCGCGGATCGGGACGGACGCGGTCACCCCGAAGACGCGGGCCAGCACCTGGCCCCGCTCGTTGATCGCGATCGGGGTGGACGCCCGTCCGGCCGGCGTGGCCAGGTCGGTGTACACCCCGTTCCGCCAGACGAACGCCCGCTCGCCGCCACCGGGTGCGGCCGAGGCGCCGGCGATCTCGCCCCGGTCGTTGATCGCGTACAGGCAGGTCGAGCGGCCGGGCCGGGTGAGGTAGGTCAGCGTGTCGTCGTGCCAGTACAGCCCGGTGCCGGCGGCGGTGCAGCCGACGGCGTCCCCCTGGTCGTCGAGGGCTTGAGCGTGCGGGCCCAGGGGGCCGAGCGACCGGGTCGCGCCGTCCGGGAAACGGACGAACCCGGTGTACGTGCCGTCGGGGGCCGGGGCGGAGTTGCCGACCAGCGCGCCGCGTGGCGCGAGGCGGACGGCGCGGCTCTCGCCGCCGGACGCGGTGAGATCGACGAACGCCCCGCCCGGCCCGGGCGACGCCCCCGCTCCCGCCGGCACAGCCGCGCCCGCCACTACAGCCAGCGCCGCCGCCACCAGGCTCCGAGCGATGAGCGCGATCAGTCGGGTGCCGGTCGGTACGGTTCGCGGTTCCATCCGGGCCCCTCACTGATCCATCGGCCGGCTCTCGGTGCCATCTTGCTCCGATCCCTCGAGCCATGGGTGGATCCCGCGTCCACAAAGGAAGCGTGTCCGGGTGATTCCTGATGCGAACCAGGGTTGGCACCTGCTAACTTCTGTTGGCATGTCGGAACGAACGCTCCCGTGACCCGCTCGCCGCCCACCGGCGACGAGCTGGTCGCGGTCCTCGCGACGCTGGCCAACCCGCACCGTCTGCGGGTGGTCGCCGCGCTGCGCACCGAACCCACCTACGTCAGCCGGCTGGCCCGCGAGCTGGGCATCAGCCGGCCGCTGCTCCAGGTGCACCTGCGCAAGCTGCAGGCGGCCGGCCTGGTCACCTCCCGGATGGAGGTGTCCGACGACGGCAAGGCCCGGCGGTACTACGAGGTCACGGAGTTCGCGTTCCAGCTGACCCCGGATTCGATCACCGCGGCCGTGCCGACGCTCACCAGAACCCCCCCGAACGGAGACTGACCATGGACGGACACGACCTCGCCGAGGTCGCCGGGGCGATCGGCATCTTCACGTTCATCACGGTCGTGGTCACGGTGACGATCTATCAGCTGTTCGCGACCTGGCGGGCGAAGGCCGCGCTGAGCCGGGAGACCGAGTACCGCGACCTGACCGCGCGGGCGGTCGCGGGCCAGGAAGAGGCCAACAAGCAGCTGGCCGACCTGTCCGGCCAGCTGTCCGACCTGCGCGGACGCATGACGAAACTCGAGCAGGTCCTCACCGAAGTGGAGTAGGTCTGGGCCGCCGAGCGGCAACTCGGCGGCCCAGTGGAGTAGCAGTTCCTCGCCTCGCGGCGAGCTCTCGTGAACGCCCCTCCGGCGAAAGGACACCAGGTCATGGACGGCCTGCGCAAATCTTCCCTCGGCGTGCCCGGACGCCTGGCCGAGTGGTCGGCCCGACATCGCCTGCTGACGATCGCCGGCTGGCTGGCCGCGGTGGTGCTGGCCGTGGTGGTCAGCGGAGCCATCTCCGGCCCGGGCGCCCGGAGCAGCGACCCGGGGGAGACCGGCGTCGCCCAGCGGGTGCTGAACCGCCAGGACGGTGCGCAGGCGACCCAGGAGAACATGCTGATCGGCCCGGCCGACCCGGCCGCGGTGCGGTCCGCGGTCGCCGACCTGACCGCCGCGCTGCGCGCGGACCGCACCCGGGTCGCCGAGGTCTGGTCCCCGGTCGACGCGTCCGAGAGGCTCGCCGACGGCGGACGGCTCGCGCTCGTCACGTACCAGGTCGGCGGCGTGCTGAAAGGCAGCTCCGCCCGCGCCGACGCGGTCCGCACCCTCGTCGACGAGGTGGCCGCCCGCCACCCGCGGACCCGGTTCGCGCAGGCCGGCGACCGGAGCCTGGCCATCGCGGTCGACCGGGCGATCGGCGCCGACGTCCGCCACTCCGAGCGGATCTCGCTGCCGCTGACGATCGTGATCCTGCTGGTCGTGTTCGGCGCGCTGGTCGCGGCCAGCATCCCGATCCTGCTCACCGCGACCACGCTGATCGCGACGTTCGCGCTGATCTCGATCGTGGACCACTGGCTGGCGGTCAACAGCGCGGCCTACACGATGGTGCTGCTCATCGGCGTCGCGGTCGGCGTCGACTACGCGTTGTTCTCGGTGCGGCGGTTCCGGGAGGAGCTGGCCGCCGGGCGGGACGTCCGGGCCGCGGTCCGGATCGCCGGGGCCACGTCGGGGCGGGTGATCCTGGTGTCCGGCGCGATCGTCGTGCTGTGCCTGAGCGGGCTGCTCTGGACCGGCATCGACGTGTTCCGCGGGGCCACGGCCGGGATCGCGATCGTCGTCGGGGTCGCGGTGCTCGGCGCGCTCACCGTGCTCCCGGCCGTGCTCGCGTCCCTCGGCCACCGCGTCGACCGGGGCCGGCTCCCGCGTCGCCGCGGTGGCGGGCGCGCGAACTACTCGGTGTTCTGGGAGCGGCTCGCCACCGCGGTCACCCGGCGGCCCGCCGTCTGGGGCGGGGCCGCTGCGCTGCTCCTGCTGGCCATCGCCGCCCCCGCGCTCGGGATGCACCTGCAGGACGCCCCGGTCACCGCGAGCCTGCCCCGCTCGGTGCCGGCCATCGACGCGGCCAACCGGATGAACGACCCGTTCCCCGGCGCCGCCTCGCCGGCCCGGGTCGTCGTCTGGTCCGACGACGACCGCGCGGTCGACCCGGCCACCGTCGAGACAGCACTGGCCGGCTACCCGCGCGTCACCGCGACCCGCTACGGCGACGTCGTCGTGGCCCGGGTGCCGCTCCCCGGCGACGGCACCGACCGGGAATCGGTCGACGCCCTGGCGAAGCTCCGGGCCACGACCATCGATGGCCTGCACGTCGCCGTGGCCGGGCGCACGGCGTTCGCGGCCGACTTCGCCGACCAGCTCGCCCGGCGCACGCCGTTCGTGCTGGTCTTCGTGCTGGGGCTGGCGTTCGTGCTGCTGTTCGTCGTGTTCCGGTCCGCGCTGGTCGCGGCCGTGTCGATCGCGCTGAACCTGCTCTCGGTCGGCGCCGCCTACGGCGTGCTGACGTTCGTCTTCCAGGACCGGACCGGCTACGGCGGGATCGTC
This sequence comes from Cryptosporangium phraense, assembly GCF_006912135.1. Lineage (NCBI taxonomy): Bacteria > Bacillati > Actinomycetota > Actinomycetes > Cryptosporangiales > Cryptosporangiaceae > Cryptosporangium > Cryptosporangium phraense. The sequence goes on from NZ_VIRS01000032.1 coordinate 58,717, forward strand.
AGCTGGCTCCCGCTGTTCCTGTTCGTGCTCCTGTTCGGGTTGAGCATGGACTACCACCTGTTCCTGCTCAGCCGGATCCAGGAACGGTGGCCGGCCCGGACCGCGATCGTCGACGGCGTCGCCGCCAGCGCCGGGGTGATCTCCTCGGCCGCGGTGATCATGGTCGCCGCGTTCTCGATCTTCATGACGTTGTCGGCGATCGAGTACCGGATGCTGGGCGTCGGCGCGGCCGTGGCGATCCTCCTGGACGCCACTGTGGTGCGTGGGGTGCTCCTCCCGGCCGGCCTCGCGCTACTGGGGGAGCGAGCCGTCCGTCCGAGGTCCACAGGCGACCCCCATCCGGTGGTCGACACATCGTCCGGAACCCGACATGAAGGTATCCCGAGCCCGGCGAATGCGGATGGATAGGAGCTGGCCCGGCGTCCACCCGGGCCGGAGAGACGGGCGCCACGGGGGAGCCCGTCTCACCGGACGTCTCAGGCCAGCCGCGCCCGCACCCAGTCGTGGAACCCGGCCAGGTGGTGTTCGCTCGGCACCAGCACCCCGCCCCGCGCGTACACCCGGGAGCTCATCGCCGGCTGCGTCCGCTCGCAGGCGTCGAAGTCCTGCTGGTTCACCCGGTGGAACAGCTCGACCGACGCCGACACGTCCCGCCCCGACTCGACGACCCCGGGCAGGTACAGCCAGTCGCACTCGACGACGGTCCGGTCGGCCGCGAGCGGGATCATCCGGTGGAAGATCACGTGGTCGGGCACCAGGTTGATGAACACCTGGGGCCGGACCGTGATCGCGTAGTACCGCCGGTCCTGGGCGTCCGACACCCCGGGGATCCGGTCGAGACCGGCCGACCCGTCGACCGTGAAGCCCTCGATCTCCGCCCCGAACTCCGCGCCGTGCCCCACGTAGTACTGCGCCGCGTACCCGTTCGCGAACTCCGGCAGCACCTCGACGAGCTCCGGATGGATCGTCGCGCAGTGGTAGCACTCCATGAAGTTCTCGACGATCAGCTTCCAGTTCGCCGCGACGTCGTACCGGATCCGCCGCCCCACCTTCAGCGACGGAAGGTCGTACGCGTCGATGCTGGCCAGATCGCCGAGCCGCTCGACGACGGCGCCCTGGACGTCGTCCTCGAAGGAGGGAGGCGAATCGGCGAGGCACACCCACACGTACCCCAGCCATTCGCGGACGCTGACCGACACGAGGCCGTAGGCCTTTTTGTCCAGGTCGGGCATGCTCGCCATGTTCGGTGCGGCGATCAGCTTCCCGGTCAGGTCGTAGGTCCAGGCGTGGTACATGCACCGGAAGGCCCTACCGACCGAACCCTCTTCGTCGGCGCAGAGTTGCGCTCCGCGGTGACGGCAGACGTTGAGGAACCCGCGGATCGCCTGATCCCGGCCGCGGGCCAGGATCACGCTCTCCCGCCCGACCTGGACGGTGCGGAACGCGCCGGCCGCGGGCAGGTCGTCCGCCCGGATCGCGCAGAACCACATCGGCTCGAAGATCTTCTCCTGCTCGGCCGCGAACACCGCCGGGTCCGTGTAGTAGGAGCCCGGCAGCGTGGCCAGCAGGCTGGGCTGATCCAGGATCGTCATGACGGGCTCCCCACCGAAGAGAAACGGGCCGGGTCGAACAGCGCGATCGGATGCCGGGTCGTGCCGTCGATCGCGAGGTCGGCGAGGATCTCGCCGACGACCGGGACGAACTTGAACCCGTGTCCGGAGAACCCGCACGCGACCGTGACCCGGTCCCGGGTCGCGATCACGAAGTTCTCGTCGGGCGTCGTCGTGTACATGCAGGCCGCACCGCGCAGGAACGTGCCCGGCAGCGTCGGCAGGTCGCGTCCGGCCCGGGCCGCCATCGCGGCGACCTCCTCCGGATGGATCTCGCGGTCCAGCGCGTCGGGATCGGCTCCGGCTCCGCCGCGCCGGAAGAACGCGATCTTGACGCCACCCTGCGGTCCGTCGATCGCCGGGAACCCGTAGATCGACGAGCCGGTCTCGTCCGCCCAGAGATAGACGGGGTGGTCCAGGTACGGCTCGACGCCGCCGGTCGGCGCGAACCAGTACTGGACCTGGCGCTCCACCACCAGCGGCAGGCCGGTCAGGCGCGGGGCCCAGGCCCCGGGCGCGACGACGAGCCGATCGGCCGCGTACGTGCCCCGGGCGGTGGTCACCGCGACACCGCCCGCGTGCACCGACCACTCGAGCGCGGGTTCCTCGAAGTGCAGGTCGGCGCCGAGGCGGCCGGCGATCGCCAGTTGGGCGGCGACCGCGGCCTCGGGGCGGACGAAACCCGCGCGGTCCTCGTAGACCGCGACCGTGTCGGGGCCCGGGTTCAGCGTCGGGAACCGCGACCGGATCGCGTCCGCGTCCAGATACTCGTGCGGCAGCCCGTGTTCGGTGGCCGCGGCCAGTGCGCCCGTGACCGTCGGCGAATCGGGCGACCCGAGGTAGAGCCCACCGGTCAGCGTCAGCAGGTCGGCGCCGGTGGCCGCCTCCAGGTCGTCCCAGAGCTCGTACGCCCGCGTCACCAGCGGCACGTAGGCCGGATCCTCGGCGTAGGACTGCCGGATGATCCGCGACCCGCCGTGGCTGCTGCCCCGCGCGTGCGCCGGTCCGAACTGCTCCAGCCCGAGGACGCGGTGCCCGCGGGCCGAGAGGTGGTGCGCGGCCGCGCTCCCCATCCCGCCCAGCCCGAGCACGATGACGTCGTACGTCGTCACTTCCGGATCCGCTCCATCTTCGGGTCGAACAGCGGCTCGGTGCCGACGGTGGCGGCGAGCCGGGTGCCCAGGTAGTCGATCTCGACGCCGTCGCCCGGTTGCAGGCCGGCCGGCAGCCAGGCGTAGGCCACGCAGCGCCCGATCGTGTAGCCGTAGGACGCGCTCGTGACGTAGCCGACCGGCTCGTCGCCCTGGTACACCGGCTCCTTGCCCAGGACGACCGCGGACACGTCGTCCAGAGTGAGCACGGTCAGTCTCGACGACGGTTCGCCGAGTGCGCTCAGCGCGTCGCGTCCGACGAAGTCCTTGTCCGGCCGGACCGCGAACCCGAGCCCGGCCGCGTACGGGTCGTGTTCGGTGGTCATGTCCGTACCGGAGAGCCGGTAGCCCTTCTCCAGCCGCAGGCTGTTGAACGCGCTCCGGCCGGCCGCGACGACGCCGTGGGCCTGACCGGCCTCCCAGAGCGTGTCCCAGAGCCGCAGCCCCAGCTCGGCCGACGTGTAGAGCTCCCAGCCCAGCTCACCGACGTAGGAGAGGCGCAGCGCGTCGACCGGCACGTCGCCGACCGCGAGGTGCTTGGCCTTGAAGTAGCCGAACGCCGGGTGCGAGACGTCGGTGCTGGTCAGCGGCCTGAGCACGTCCCGGGCCCGGGGGCCCCAGAGCCCGATGCAGCAGGTCGCGCCGGTGATGTCGCGGATGAAGACGTCGGACGGCGCGTGGCGCAGCAGCCAGTCGAGGTCGAGCGGACCGTTGATGCCCACCTGGAACCGGTCCGGCGCCAGCCGGGCCACCGTGAGGTCGCTCCGGACGCCGCCGGCCTCGGTCAGCAGCAGCGTGTACGTGACCGCGCCGGGCGCCTTGTCGAGGTTGTTCGTCGTCATCCGCTGCAGAAACGCCAGCGCGCCGGGGCCGGCGACCTCGAGCCGGGTCAGCGGGGTCATGTCGTACATCGCGACCCGCTCGCGGGTGACCAGCGCCTCGGCGCCGGCGATCGGCGACCAGTGCCGGGCCGACCAGTCGTCGCGTTTCGGTATCCCCGACGTCTCGGGCAGGCCCTCGTTGGCCGCGAACCACAGCGGACGCTCCCAGGCCGCGCCCTCGGTGAACACCGCGCCGAGTTCCTGCTGCCGGGGGTGGAACGGGCTCACCCGCAACGGCCGCGGGTTCGCCGGCGGGTCCAGCGGGTGCAGGACGTCGTACACCTCGATGAAGTTGCGCTCGGCGCGCTGGTGCACGTAGGAGTCGGTCAGCTGCACCGGGTCGAACCGGTACAGGTCGCATTCGTGGACGTCGAGGCCGGGGTCGCCGCTCGTCACCCACTGCGCCACGGCCCGGGCGACGCCGGCCGAGTGCGTCACCCAGACGGCCTCGGCGATCCACAGGCCGGGCAGCTCGCGGTGTTCGCCGATCAGCGGGAACCCGTCGGCGGTGAACGAGAAGATGCCGTTGATGCCCTCGTCGACCTTGGTCTCGGCCAGCGACGGCAGCAGCGCGACCGCGTCTTCCCAGGAAGGGTCGAAGTCGGCCGGGGTGAACTCCTCGACGCTCGGCATCACCGACGACTCGTCGTGCCGGCGGATCCGCTCGACCGGCATCGGACGGTGGGCGTAGGAACCGATGCCGATGCGGTCGCCGTGCTCGCGGAAGTACAAGTCCTTGTCCTGGTGACGCAGGATCGGCGCGGTGGCGTCCCGGGTGGCGCCGGCCAACGGAGCGATCGGACCCGTGCGCGCGTACTGGTGGGCCAGCGGGAGGAGCGGGATCGTCAGGCCGACGAGCGCGCCGAACTGGCGGCCCCAGAACCCGGCCGCGCCGATCACGACGTCGGCGTCGAAGCTGCCCCGGTCGGTGTCGACGCCGGCGACCCGGCCGTCGGGCCGGGTGCGGACGCCGGTGACGCGGTGGCCGCCGAGGAACTTCGCGCCGTGGGCGATCGCCCGCTCGGCCTGGGCGGTCACCGCGTTGACGGCGTGGACCAGGCCGTCGGTGGGCGTGTGGAACGCGCCGAGGATCTTGTCGGCGGTGAGCAACGGGTGCAGGGCGGCGGCCTCGTCGGGGTCGAGGACCCGGCCCGGGAGGCCCCAGGACGCGGCGAATCCGGCCCGGCGGTGTAGCTCCCGGAGCCGTTCCGGCGTCGTCGCGACCTCGAGGCCGCCGACCGGGCGGAACGCACTCTCGCCGAAGCCCTGGAGCTTCTCGACCGTGTACTGGGCGAGGTTCGTCATGGTCTTGCTCGGGTTGGTCTGGAACACCAGGCCGGGCGCGTGCGAGCTCGACCCGCCGGTCGCGTAGAGCGGGCCCTGGTCGAGGACCAGGACCTCGGTCCAGCCGCGCTGGGTGAGCTCGTCCGCGATCGCGCTGCCGACGATTCCCGCTCCGACGACGATGGCCGTGGGCATCAGGGCCTCCTAGTGGACGCCGGGCAGCTGGGCGCCCGGGGGGAGATTCGGGGCGGCGGCGGAGGGGACGACGTGGATCGTGCCGTCGACGACCAGCACCTCGTGGGTGCGGACTCCGATCTTGGCCGGCAGGCCGTCGGGGCGGCCGGTGCGCAGGTCGAAGCGCGAGGCGTGCAGCGGGCACTCGACCGCGCAGCCCTCGATCCAGCCGTCGGCCAGGGAGGCGTCCTGGTGGGTGCACGTGTCGTCGAGAGCGAACAGCTCGCCGTCCTCGGTGCGGAAGACGGTGATCGGCGGGGTGACGGCGTCCAGCCGGTGGGCCTCGCCGGGGGGCAGGTCGTCCAGAGGACAGACGGGGATCATCGCGTCACCTCTATCGATGGGGATGGGCCCGCGGCGATGCGGAAGGCGAAACGGGGTGCGCTCTACGCAACAGGGTCAGAGTTTGGGGGGCGCCGTGTCAAGAGGGTAGGGATGCCTGTGCACTCCGTGTGCGTTGAATGAACGTGATGAGTGCTTCACGAGGTTCCGGACCGCTCGGGCGGGCCGACCGGCTGGCCGAGCGGATGGCCCGGGACGGCGCGGCCTGCGTGTGGTGCGGACGGGAGTTCGGGCGGCTGGTCCGGGCGACGACCGATCACGTGGTGCCGCGGGTGAAGGGCGGGCCGTCGTGGCTCGAGAACGAGGTCGCGGCCTGTTCGCGCTGCAACCGGGCCCGTGGGCACCGCGGGGTCGCCGACTGGGCCGACGAGTGCGAGCGCCGGGGCTACGACGTCGACCGTCCGCACCTGATCCGGACGCTGACCGAGTTGTCGGAGGCGATCGCGGTCCGGGGTGGCCAGCGCAAGGCCCGGGCGCAGATCGCCAGCCAGCTCAGGCGCCTCGGAACGGCCCCCTGAGGACGGCCCACTGCAGGAGCATGATCGTCTTGGCGTCCTCGATCTCGCCCGACTCGACGAGGGCGAGCGCGCGCTCGATCGGCAGCTCGACGACCTCGATGTCCTCGCCCTCGTGGGCGATGCCGCCGCCCGCCGAGGTGCGGCTCTCGGCGCTGTAGGGCGCCGCGTAGAAGCTCAGCCGCTCGGTGACCGACCCCGGGCTCATGTAGGCCTCGAACACGTGCTCGACCTCGCCGACCGTGTGCCCGGTCTCCTCCTCGGCCTCGCGCCGGATCGCGGTCTCCGGGTCGTCGCCGTCGAGCAGGCCGGCCGCGGTCTCCAGCAGCATCCCGTCCGGATGGTCGTTGACGTAGGCCGGGAACCGGAACTGGCGGGTGAGCAGCACGGTCCGGCGGGAGGCGTCGTAGAGCAGGATCGTGGCGCCGTTGCCGCGGTCGTAGGTTTCCCGGGTCTCGGTCGTGACCCGGCCGTCGCGGTGCCGGTAGGTGTAGGTGTTGTTGCGCAGCACCGACCAGTTCGACGACAGCAGCTCGACGTCCAGGACCTCGACGTCCGGGTTGCCGTGCAGGTCACGGCCGGTGAGGTGGAGGCCGGTGCGCCCGCGGGCGTCCGGGGTGTCGATGCCGGGGCGAGACGTCATGTCCCCATTGTCGCGCACCTTTGCACCGCTTCTGGTATCGGTGTCCGTTTCTCTTGTGGACGCTGAATGAACCGTCCCGAGGTGGTTACCTGGAACCACGAGAGGGAGGGTGGCGGTGGCGGACGTGCGCACCGCCTCCGCCGCCGCTGACCCCCGGTGGTCCTGGACACCGTCCGGACGAACCTGTCCGGGATCCCGCTCCGGACCGACCTTCCCCGCCCGGGCGGGACCGCGGTCGCCCGGCCGGCGATCCGATTCCCGGGCGGGGGACCGTGCAACGGAACTGGGGCCCCGCGCGTCCCGGGCAGGAACGGGGAGGTGGGTATGCCGGAGCCCGACGGGTTCGAACAGTTCGTCGCCGAACGCTCCGCCGCGCTCACCCGGTACGGGTACGTCCTGGCCGGCAATCCGCACGACGCCGCTGACCTGGTCCAGGAGGCCCTGATCCGGTTACGCGGGGCCTGGGGCCGGGTGCGCAAGCGCGACGACCCGGAAGCGTACGTCCGCACCACGATGGCGCGGCTGCACGTCAGCTGGTGGCGGAAACGTCGCCGGGAACGGCTCGTCGACGCGGTGCCCGATCAATGGGCCGTCGATCCCGGCATCACCCGCGCCGAGGAGGACATCGGGGTCTGGGACGCGCTCGGCGCGGTGCCGCCGCGCCAGCGGACCGTCCTCGTGCTGCGCTACTACGAGGGTCTCGGCGACGACGTGATCGCCGACCGGCTGCGCATCAGCGAGGGCACCGTGCGCAGCCAGGCGCTCCGCGGGCTGCGCACGCTCCGCGCCCACCTCGAGGCCCCGGGCGGCCCGCTCACCCCCGACGTCCGTGACCCCGACGTCCAAGGCCCCGACATCCTCACGACCGACTGGAGGCGACATGCCTGACCCCCGCCTCGACGTCCCCCATCCCGACGACCCGCAACCCGAGGATCACGCGCTGGGTGACGTCCTCATGAGGACGTTGAACCGGGCCGCCGACGGCGCGCCACCGCCGCCGGACGACCTGTACCGGGTCGTGTCCGACCGCGCGGCCCGGCGGCGCAGCGGGTTGACCGTGGTCGCGACCGCGGTCGCGGTCCTGCTCGTGCTCGGGACCGTCGGTCTGATGAAGGTGACCGGGGTCGGCGAGAAGGCCCCGGTGGCCGAGCGGCCGGCCTCGGCCGAGCAGCTCTGGCCGGATGCGGTGACGAAGCTGCCGTCGTCGATCGGCGGCCGGACGTTCACGGTGGACGCGGTGCTGCCGGACCGGCACATCGTCATCCACACGTTCGGCACCCCGGGGAACGCGGAACTGCGGCTCGTGCAGAAGGGCGCCGACAACCTCACCGCGCGCCTGATCGCCTCGTTCGAGCAGTCGCCGAAGAACCCGGCGATCATCTCCAGCGTCCAGGCCGACAGCCAGCGGATGGCCTGGCGGGTGCACCGCGCCGGGTTCCCCGAGCGGATCTACAGCTACCGGTGGAGCGACCGGAAGCTCACGCTGCTCGACGAGGTCGCCCACCCGCGGGACACGTTCTCGGTGACGCTCGCCGGCGACCAGGTGGTCTACGGCCCGGCCGAGGACGGGATCCGCACGGTCCCGGCCGACGGCGGCGCCCCCCACCTGCTCGACCACACCGCGCACTCCTACGAGGTGTACTGGCCCTGGCTGGTGCTCAACCCGGTGGCGCCGGAGTCGCTGGTCACCGCGCCGCCGACGCTGTGGAACGTCGATACCGGGCAGCACTGGATCGCAAACTTCCACCCGACCAGCCGCCGGGACGCGTGCAGCCCGATCTGGTGCGTCGAGGTCGGCGACGGCGGCTACCCGGTGACGACCCAGCGGGTCGACGGCTCGAACCGCCGCACGTGGGACGAGTTCGAGTCCAGCTGGTCGGGGCTGACCCCGCTGCGTCACCGGTACCTGCCGGTGTTCGGGCACTCGATCGGCAACCACACCCGGCTGCTCCAGCTGCTGGACCTGGCCGGCGACCGGACCGTGCCGCTCGGCTACCTGACCGACGACGACGACCTGCTCGCGGTCGCGCTGCACGACGACGTCGTGGCCTGGCCGGCCGACGGCGGACGGACGACGTACGTGCTCGACATGGACCGGATTCGGTGAAGAATCTCCAGGCATGAGCAATCGCGGGCTGGTTCGCGTCGAGACCGGGCGCAAGCGGGTGCGGGCACTGGCCGGGGGCCGCGTGGTGGCCGACACGGACGCCCCGGTGCTGGTCTGGGAGAAGCCGTACTACCCGACCTACTACCTGCCCCGGGACGACGTCCTGGCCGAGCTGGTGGCGACCGGTGAGGTGAGCCGGTCGCCGAGCCGGGGCGACGGGCTGGTGCACGACGTCGTCCTGCCGGACCGGACGCTGAAGAGCGCGGCGGTGACCCACCCCGACTCGCCGCTGCCCGAGCTGCGCGCGCTGGTCCGGCTCGACTGGGCGTCGATGGACGAGTGGCTGGAGGAGGACGAGCCGGTCTACGTCCACCCGCGCGACCCGTACAAGCGGGTCGACATCCTCAGCAGCAGCCGGCACGTGCAGGTCAGCCTGGACGGCGTCGTGGTGGCCGACTCGCGCCAGCCGCGAATTCTGTTCGAGACGTCGCTGCCGCCCCGGTACTACCTGCCGATCACCGACGTGCGGCTCGACCTCCTGCGCCCGACGACGCTCGTCACCCACTGTCCGTACAAGGGCGCGGCGACGTACTGGGACGTCGTGCTCGATACCGGTGCTGTCCACTCGAATGTGGTCTGGACGTACCGAACGCCACTACCGGAGTCACAGAAAGTGACCGGACTCCTCGCTTTCTACGACGAGAAAGTGGATGTTGCCATTGATGGTGTGCAACAAGACCGTCCGGTGACACACTTCTGAGCGGGGCCCGGCTCGCGGCGCGGGAGGCGGCACGAGCCGGGTCCTCTTCAGACCAGTTCGGTGGGCACCGCGACCACGTCGACCATCGCCCCGTTGCGGAAGACCGTGAGCGGCAACGGCTGTCCGATCGCGTCGGTGAACAACAGCTTCTGCAGACCCTGGGCGTCGCGCACCGGGCTGCGTCCGGCGTCGAGCAGCAGGTCTCCGGTGCGCAGACCGGCCCGCTGCGCCGGGCTGCCGCCGACGACGTCGACGACCCGCAGGCCGCGGGCGGCCTTGGCCCGCTTCGCGAGCTTCTCGGGCAGCGGGAACGGCGCGGTCACCAGCCCGAGGTAGGCCCGCCGGACCCGGCCGTCCTGGCGCAGGGCGGTGATGATCCGCCGCGTCGTCGCGTTGATCGGCACCGCCAGACCCACGCCGACGCCGGCCACCGCGGTGTTGATGCCGACGACCCGCCCGTTCGCGTCGGCCAGGGCCCCGCCCGAGTTGCCGGGGTTGAGGGCGGCGTCGGTCTGGATGACGTCTTCGATGAGCCGGCTGGCGGTTCCGCTCTGCGCCGGGAGCGACCGGCCCAGCGCGCTGACCACGCCCGCGGTCACGGTGCCGGACAGCCCGAGCGGGTTGCCGACCGCGACGACCAGCTGGCCGACCTGCAGGGCGTCGGCGTCGCCGAGTTCGATGCCGCCGAGGTCGGCCTGGTCGGCGCGGGCGACGGCCAGGTCGGAGAGCGGATCGGCCCCGATCACCTGGAAGTTCGATTCCGAGCCGTCGGCGAACGCGACCCTTCCGCGGGTGACTCCGGCGACGACGTGGGCGTTCGTGAGCATCAGGCCGTCGTCGTCGACGAGCACCGCGGAGCCGGCGCCCTCACCGCGGCGGCTCCGGACCGCGAGCGCGGCCACGTGCGGCCCGACCGTGCGGGCCACCCGGGTGACGATCTGGGAGTAGGCGTCGAGTTCGGTCATGACCGCCTCCGGGCTGAAGCTTTGATTACAGTGCAACAACTGTTGCGCGCGGTTACCGGATCCGCCAGGGCGCCTACGATTCGGCCGTGACATCTTCTGAGGCAGTCGGCGCCGATGTCTCCCGGGAAGTCCTCACCTGGGACCTGTTCGGCACCGCGAGCCGCGAACTCGCCACGCTGGTCGCCGACGACGGCTACCGGCCCGACCTGGTGCTGGCGATCGCCCGCGGCGGCCTGCTGCCGGTCGGCGCGCTCGCCTACGCGCTCGACGTCAAGAACGTCGCGACGATCAACGTCGAGTTCTACACCGGGGTGGACGAGCGGCTCGCGGTGCCGGTGATGCTCCCGCCGGTGCCCGAGGTCGTCGACCTGGCCGGCTCCCGCGTCCTGATCGTCGACGACGTGGCCGACACCGGGCGGACGCTGGAGGTCGTGTACGACTTCTGCGCGGCGCACGTCGCCGAGGCGCGCACCGCCGTGCTGTACGAGAAGCCGCACTCGGTCGTGCACTGCGAGTACGTCTGGCGGCGCACCGACCGCTGGATCAACTTCCCCTGGTCGACGCAGCCGCCGGTGGTGTGAGGCTTGGCCCTCTGATAGGGCTAGTACCGTGCGGATCGCGGTGATCGGGGCCGGCATCGTCGGGCTGTCGACCGCCTACGCCCTGCGCCGGTACCCGGTCTCGGTGCGGCTCTACGAGGCCGGCGAGCCGATGAGCGGCCGCTCCCGCGGCGACACCCGCATCTTCCGGCTCGCCCACACGTCGCCGGCGCTGGTCCGCTACGCCGCGCGGGCCCGCGTCGGCTGGGGCCGGTGGGAGCGGACCGCGAGCCGCACGCTCGTCGGCACCGAGGGCACGGTCGTCAGCGGCGGGGACGCGGCCGAGCGGTACCGCGCGATGCGTGCGGTCGGCGTCCGGTGTGGACTGTACCCCGACGTGTCGTCGGTCCCGGGCCTGCCGGCCCGTCCGCGCACGCCCGGCCCGTTCCTCGTCGACCCGGGCGGCGGCGTGATCCGGGCCGCCGAGACCGGCGAATTCCTCCGGTCCGCGGTCCGTCGAGGTCTTTTTTTCGACGTCGTCCGGCGGATCACCGTGGGTACGGCCCGTGCGACCGTCCACTCGGAGCAGGACAGCTGGCAGTGCGACGCGGTGCTGATCGCGGCCGGTGCGCGGACCTCGGAGCTGGCCGGGCCGCTCGGGCTGGACGTGCCGTCGGCGCTGGAGCACCACGTGCGGTTCACGTTCCCGCTGTCGGCGCCGGGCGGGGTGCCGTGCTGGATCGAGCAGAGCGGGTCGTGGCGTCCGGGGTACACGACCTACGGGCATCTGGTGGCGCCGGGACGGTGGGCGATCGGCGGCCACCTGGCGGACGCCTCCTGGGAGCTCGGGCGCGACGAGGTCCGGCGGCGCTCGCTCGCGCTGGCGTCGGAGTACGTGCGCGAGTTCCTCTCCGACGTGGTGGATCCGGAGCCGGTCGACGAGGTGTACTGCGCCCCGACGCCCGGCCTGGGGGACGGCATCCGGGTGGCCAGGGCCGGGCCGGTGCTGGCGGTCTGGGGCGAGAACCTGTTCAAGTTCGCCCCGGCGCTCGGCGCCGATCTGGCCGCGGCGGCCGCTTCCGGTGGACTCCCCGAGGATCTTCCGTAGGGTTTCCTCAGGCCTGACGCAAAGGAGCATCGGCATGAAGAAACTCATCAACGCTCCCGCAGACGTGGTGGTCGAGTCGCTCGCCGGTCTCGCCGCCGCCCATCCGTCGCTGGCGGTCGATCTCGAGCAGCGGGTGGTCCACCGGGCCGACGGGCCGGTCGCGGGCAAGGTCGGGTTGATCTCGGGCGGCGGGTCGGGGCACGAGCCGCTGCACGGCGGTTTCGTCGGGCTCGGGATGCTCGACGCGGCCGCCGCCGGTGAGGTGTTCACGTCGCCGGTGCCCGATCAGATCCTCGCCGCGACCAAGTACGCCGACGGTGGCGCCGGCGTGCTGCACATCGTCAAGAACTACACCGGCGACGTGATGAACTTCGAGATGGCCGCGGAGCTCGCCGACGGCGTCCAGATCGCGACCGTCGTCACCAACGACGACGTCGCCGTCGAAGACAGTCTGTACACGGCGGGCCGGCGCGGGGTGGGCGTCACCGTCCTGGTGGAGAAGATCGCCGGAGCGGCCGCGGAAGCGGGCCGGTCGCTGGCCGAGGTCGCCGCGGTCGCGCAGCGGGTCAACGACCGGGGGCGGAGCATGGGGCTGGCGCTGACGTCGGGGACCGTCCCGGCGGCCGGTAAGCCGACGTTCGACCTGCCGGAGGACCAGATCGAGCTCGGGGTGGGCATCCACGGGGAGCCCGGGCGGCAGCGGGTGCCGCTGCCGTCGGCCCGGGAGGCCGCGGCGATGTTGGTCGAGCCGGTGCTGGCCGAGATCTCGCCCGAGCAGGGGGTGCTGGCGTTCGTGAACGGGCTCGGCGCGACGCCGCTCATCGAGCAGTATCTGGTCTACGGCGAGGTGGCCGCGCTGCTGGAGCGGCACGGCGTGCCGATCGTGCGGTCGCTGGTCGGGCCGTACATCACGAGCCTGGACATGGCCGGGGTGTCGGTGACGCTACTGGCCGTGGACGAGGAGATGCTGCAGCTGTGGGACGCGCCGGTGAACACGCCGGGGTTGCGGTGGGGCGTGTGAGCGTCGAGGCCTGGATCCGGGAGTACGCGCGGCTGATCGCCGAGGCGGCGCCGAGGCTGACCGAGCTCGACTCGGCGGTCGGGGACGCCGACCACGGGGCGAACCTGTCCCGGGGGATGGCGGCCGTGGTGGCGGCGCTGGACTCCTCGTCGTTCGACGACGACGGGGCGCTGCTGAAGAAGGTCGGGATGACGCTGGTCTCCACGGTCGGCGGGGCGAGCGGGCCGCTGTACGGGACGTTCTTCCTCCGGGTCTCGTCGGCCCTCGGCGACGGGTTCCCGGCGGCCTTCCGGGCCGGGGTCGACGGCGTGGCCGCGCGCGGGAAGTCGGCCGTGGGGGAGAAGACGATGCTGGACACGCTGGTGCCGGCGGCGGACGCGCTGGAGGCCGGGAAGGACTGGCCGGCGGTGGTGGACGCGGCGTCGGCCGGGCGGAACTCGACCGTGCCGCTGGTGGCGCGGAAGGGCCGGGCGTCGTATCTCGGGGAGCGCAGCGCCGGGCACCTGGATCCGGGGGCCGAGTCGTCGTTCCTGCTGGTGCGGGCGGCGGCGTCGGCGTTGGGTGCGAATGACTGAGCTGGTCGGGTTGGTGGTGGTGTCGCACAGCCGGGCGCTGGCCGAGGCGGCGGTGGGGTTGGCGTCGGAGATGGTTCCGGGGTCGGGTTTGCGGGTGGAGGTGGCGGCCGGCCTGGACGCGGAGACGTTCGGGACGGATGCGGTGGCGATCTCGGAGGCGATCGAGCGGGCGTCCGGGCCGGCCGGGGTCGTGGTGTTGATGGATCTCGGGTCGGCGTTGTTGTCGGCCGAGATGGCGTTGGAGTTGCTGGAGCCTGCGGTGGCCGAGGGGGTGGTGTTGAGCCCGGCGCCGCTGGTGGAGGGGCTGGTCGCGGCGGTGGTGGCCGCGGCCGGGGGTGCGGGGAGGGACGAGGTGGCGGCGGAGGCCGCTGCCGGGGTTGCGGCGAAGGCGGAGCACCTGGGCGGGGTGCCTGCGGTCGAGCCGTCCTTCGCGTCCGAGTCGTCCAGGGAGCTCGAGCCGCCCGGAGCCGGGCGGGGCGCGGCCCGCGCGGGGCCGGCGCAGGCCGCGCCGCCCGTGGGCGAGCCGTCCGGGGGGTCTGAGCCGTCCGGGGAGCTCGAGCCGCCCGGGGCGGTGGGGGGCGATCGCGGGCCGCGGGGGGAGTTCGTGGTCACCGACCCGATGGGGCTGCATGCGCGGCCGGCGGCCGCGTTGGTCGGGGCGGTGCGCGGCACCGGGGTGCCGATGCGGTTCCGGAACCTGACGACGGATTCGGACCCGGTCCCGGCCGAGAGCCTCAGCCGGGTGGCGACGCTCGGTGCGTTGCTCGGCCATCGAGTGGAGGTGACCGCCCCGGCCGGTGGGGAAGCGGCCGTGGCCCGGGTGCTGGCCGCCGCCGACGAGATCTTCGCCGCGTTCCCGCCCCGGCCGACCGAGCCGACCGAGCCAGCCGAGCCGGCCGAGCCGACCGAGCCGACCGAGCCAGCCGAGCCGGCCGAGCCGACGGAGCCGGCCGGGTCGGCCGAGCCGGTTGGGCCGGTTGGGCCGGTTGGGCCGGTTGGGCCGGTTGGGCCGGTTGGGCCGGTTGGGCCGGCTGGGCCGGCCGGGCGTGCCGCGCTCGGCGTTGCCGGCGTGGGGGCGGCTTCGGGCGGGTTGGCGGCTTCGGGTGGGGTTTTGGGGGCGGCGGGGGCGTTGGCGGCGTCGCCGGGGATCGTGGTCGGGGCGGTGCGGCAGCGGGAGGCGGCGGGCGGCGGCGCGGAGGCAGCGAGGGTCGCGGGGGAGCCCGAGGTCGAGCGGGAGCGCCTGCTGGCCGCGCTGGGCCGGGCCGGGGCCGAGGTGCGGCGGACCCGGGAGCGCGTGGCCGGGGAACTCGGCGAGGCCGAGGCGGAGATCTTCGACGCCCACGCGATGCTGCTCGAAGACCCGGAACTGCGGTCGGCCGCGTTCGACCGCATCGACGACGGCGCCGAGGCCGGAGCGGCGTGGGCGGCCGCGGTCGGCGAGGCCGAGACCGCCTGGAGCGCGCTCGCGGATCCGTACCTCCGAGCCCGAGCCGCTGACCTGGCCGCCCTCCGTGCCCAGGTCGTCACCGCACTCCGCACCGCCGCGGCCGGCCCCACCGCCACGGCCGGCGCGGCCGGCCCTGCCGCCGTGGCCGGGGCTGGTGCTGACGCGGAGGGGCTCGTGCTCGTGGCGGAGGATCTGACGCCTGGAGAGGCGGTCGGGCTGGCGGGCGTGGTGGGGGTCGTGCTGGCCGCCGGGGCACCCACCTCGCACGGCGTGATCCTGTTGCGTAGCCGGGGGATACCGGCCGTCGTGGCCGCCGGGGGAGGCGTGCTGAGCCTCCCCGACGGCACTCCGATCGCGTTCGACGGGACGACCGGGGAGCTGGTGGTCGATCCGTCGCCGGGGGTCCGGGCTCGGTTCGTCGGCGAGCGGGACTCCGCGGCGGCCAGGGCCTCCTCGGCGGCCTCGCGAGCGTCGCTCGGGGCGGTGACTCGGGACGGCGTCCGGATCGAGGTGGGGGCCAACCTCGGGTCGGTCGCGGACGCGCGCGCGGCCGCGGCGAACGGGGCGGACCTGGCCGGGCTGGTCCGGACCGAGTTCCTGTTTCTCGACCGCGAAACCGCGCCGGACGTCGACGAGCAGACCGCGGCCTACCGGGCGCTGGCGGAGGCGCTCGGTGGGCGTCGCCTGACGCTGCGGACGCTCGACGTCGGTGGGGACAAGCCGCTGCGGTACGCGCCGGTGCCGCCGACCGCCAACCCGTTCCTGAGCGTCCGGGGGCTCCGGTTCTCGCTGGTGCGGCCGGATCTGTTCCGGGCTCAGCTGACCGCGATCGTGCGGGTCGCCGTCGAGACGCCGGTGACCGTGCTGTTCCCGATGGTGAGCACGGTGGACGAGCTTCGCGCGGCGCGCGCCGCGCTCGACGACGTGCTCCGGGCCGAGCAGGCTTCCCCCGCCGGGCTGCGGGTCGGAGCGATGATCGAGGTGCCGGCGGCCGCGCTCAAGGCCTCGGCGCTGGCTCCGTTCGTCGACGTGTTCAGCATCGGGACGAACGACCTGACCCAGTACACGCTGGCCGCCGCCCGCGGCGACGGCGGGGTCGCGGCGCTCGGTGACCCGTGGGATCCCGGGGTGCTGCGGCTCGTCGACTCGGTGTGCCGGGGGGCGTCCGATCGGGTCACGGTGAGCGTGTGCGGGGAGTTCGCGGGAGATCCGGGCGCGGCGAGTGTCCTGATCGGTCTCGGCGTGCGGGAGCTGAGTGTGGCCCCGGCCCGGGTGCCGGAGGTGAAGCAGGCCGTCCGCGAGCTGACCGCCGCGACCGCGACGACCACGGCCTCCGCAGCGCTCGCCGCCCCGACCGCCTCCGAAGCCCGAGCCACCGCTCTCGGCTGACCCCGCCCCGCACCCGACCGGCCGCGCACGGCCGACCGGTGGCCCGCGGGCTCAGACGGCGGCGGCTGCTCGGCGGCGGGCGCGCGCGGCCGGGATGACCAGGGGAGTCGACGTCTCGGGATCGGGAACCACCTGACACGGCAACCCGAACACCTCCTCGACCAGCTCGACCGTCACGATCTCCCCCGGCGTCCCCTCCGCCACCACCTCCCCCGCCTTCATCGCGATCAGATGCGTCGCGTACCGGCACGCGTGGTTCAGGTCATGGAGCACCGCGACCAACGTCCGGTTCTCCCGTTCGTGCAGCTCGGCGCACAGATCCAGCACCTCGAGCTGATGCGCGATGTCCAGATACGTCGTCGGCTCGTCCAGCAGCAGGATCGGCGTCTCCTGGGCCAGCGCCATCGCGAGCCACACCCGCTGGCGCTGCCCGCCCGACAGCTCGTCCACCAGACGCAGGGACAGGTCCGCGACGCCGGTCGCGGCCATCGCCGCGGCCACGACGTCGGCGTCCGTGCGGGACCACTGGCGCAGCAGCTTCTGGTGCGGGTAGCGCCCGCGGGACACCAGGTCGGCGACCGTGATGCCGTCGGGCGCGGTCGGCGACTGCGGCAGCAGCCCGAGCCGGCGGGCGACCTCCTTCGACGGCAGCGCGCTGATCTGCGCGCCGTCGAGGTACACCGCGCCGGTCCTGGGCTCGAGCATGCGCGCGAGTGCGCGGAGCAGCGTCGACTTGCCGCACGCGTTCGGCCCGACGATGACCGTGAACGACTCGTCGGGGATCTCGACGGTCAGCTCCCGGGCGACGACCCGCTGGTCGTAGGCCAGCTCGACCCCGTCCGCGTGCAACCGAGCCATGCCGTCTCCTCCCGCGCCACCGGCTTAGGGGAGCCTAACTCATGCGCGTTCGAGTACGACCACGGGAATCTGCCGGTCCACCTTCGCCTGGTGCTCGGCGAAGAACGGGTACTGCTCGACGATCCCGGCAAACAGCGAATCGCGCGACTGGCCCGACGGAACGACCGCGGTCGCCGCGAACGTGTCACCCGGCAGTTCCACTGTGACCCGCGGATTCGCGACCAGATTGTGGAACCAGGCCGGATGGGCCGGCGCCCCCGCGTTGGAGGCGACGACCATCAGCCGGTCACCGTCGCGGATGTACATCATCGGCGCGGTGTGCTCGCGCCCGGTGCGCGCGCCGGTGGTCGTCAGCAGCAGCAACGGACGGTCTTCGACCGCCTCGCCGTTGGTCTCGCGGAACTGCGCGATCAACTGTCTGTTGTAGGCACCCACGTCGTCGGGCATCGTCATGACGGTCTCCTCAGCCTCATCGTGCGCACCGGCCACTCTTCCTTACGAAGCTGACACCGTCCGTCAGGATCAGGGCAAAATAAGCCTGACGACGGACGGGGGTGTGGCGACGTGCCGGTGAAGGCCTGGGTCCGGTGGATGGGCCAGCACGGGATCGCCCGGGTCGTGATCAGGCGGGCGGCCAAGCACGGCGACCTGCACGCCCGCATCCTCACCGACCCGGACGCGCGCCGCGACCCCTACCCGACCTACGACGCGATCCGGGCCCGCGGCCCGGTGGTCCAGGGCCGGCTCATAACCCAGGCGGTGAGCCACGAGGCGGTCACCCAGGTCCTGCGCAGCGACGCGTTCGAGGTCGGCTTCGACCCCGAGACGATGCCGTTCATCGCCCGGCACGTGCTCACCCGGGTCGCCGCCGACGAGCGGATCGTCGGCCCCATCGACCCGCCGTCGCTGCTGGTCACGAACCCGCCCGACCACTCCCGGTACCGGCGGCTGGTCAGCCGCGTCTTCACCGCCAAGGCGGTCGAGGCCCTGCGGGCCCGGATCGAGCAGCGTGCCGACGAACTTCTCGACGCGATGGCCGCCCGGCCGTCGGCGGGGCCGCGGAACCTCGTCGCCGACTACGCCAGCCTGCTCCCGGTCACGGTCATCGCCGAGATCCTCGGGGTACCGCTGGAGATGCGTCGCCAGTTCCTGACCTGGGGCACGATGGCCGCCCCGGTCCTCGACGTCGGGATCTCCTACCGGCAGTTCCGCCGGTCCGAGGAAGCGCTCGAGAAGATGTCGGACTGGATGTACGCGCACTTCGAGCGCCTGCGCCGGGAGCCCGGCGACGACATCGTCAGCCGGCTGGTCCACCTCGACGACGCGAGCGGGAAGCTCACCGACCGGGAGCTGCTGGCGATCTCCGGGCTGCTGCTCGCGGCCGGGTTCGAGACCACGGTCAACCTCGTCGGCACCGGGGCGCTGCTGCTGCTCCAGCACCCCGACCAGCGGGCCGAGCTCGACGCCGACCCGTCGCTGTGGCCGAACGCGATCGACGAGATGCTGCGCTTCGAGCCGCCGGTGCAGGCGACGAGCCGCCGGTCGGTCCGCGCGACCGAGGTGTGCGGGGTCGCGCTGCCGGCCGGGTCGTTCGTCACCGCGATGATCGCCGGCGCCAACCGCGACCCGGGGGTGTTCGCCGACCCGAACCGCTTCGACGTCCGCCGGGCCAACGCCCGGGAGCACCTGTCGTTCTCCAGCGGGGCCCACTACTGCATCGGGGCGTCGCTGGCCCGGCTCGAGGGCGAGATCGGCCTGCGCCGCCTGTTCGGCCGGTTCCCCGGCCTCACGCTGGCCGGTCCGCCCAGCCAGCGCGAGACCCGCGTCCTGCGCGGCTACACCTCGATCCCGGTCCTGCTCGGCAGCCCCGCGCTGCTGGAGACCGAGGTGCCCGCCGTCTAGGCCCTGTCCTGCGAATCCGTGCTCGGCTGCGGCTCCGCTCAGCCGCCGCCAGGCCGCGCTGTCGGGCTGTCCGGATACAACAGCGGTATCCGGACATCCCTCCGCCTTGCCTGACGACGGCTGAGCGGTGCCTCGCTGCGAGCGAGATTCGCAAGACAGGGCCTAGGCGTCGCGCACCTCGTTCAGCACCGCCGCGAAGCGGCGGACCCGCTCCGAGGTCATGAACTCCGAGATGCCGACGGTCCGGTGCGCGCCGTCGTCGGCCGACGGCACCGCGAGCGGCAGCCGCCAGTTCGGGTACTCGTCCATCGTCCCCGGCAGGTTCGGCTGGCGGACGTCGCCGACCGCGTCGCCGGGAGCGGCCAGCACGATCCGGGCCGGCGTCCGGGTCAGCAGCGCGTGCAGCCCGAGGATGGCCTCCTCGCCGGTCGCGTCCGGCGAGCTGACCAGGCCCTCGGCGTGCGCGAGGGTCAGCAGCGCGGCCCGCTCGGCGTCCGCGGTCGCCTGCTCCTCGGCCGCCGACCGGCCCAGCACCCCCAGGGCCGCCCGCACGCGCACGTGCTCGCCGGTCAGGAACCCGGCCGCGGTCGGCAGATCGTGCGTCGTCACGCTGGCCGCTGCGCCCTTCCGCCAGTCGGCCGGCGGCCGCGGCCGGTCCGGCAGTTCCCCTTCGACGTCCCGGGACGGGTCGGGGTCGTCGCGCTCGAACCAGAGGACGTTGCTGCCGAGCACGTTCCTCGCGGCCAGCGCGGTGGCCACGTGCGGCTCGACCGTGCCGAGGTCCTCGCCGACCACCAGCGCGCCGGCCCGGTAGGCCTCCAGCGCCAGCACGCCGAGGAACGCGTCGGCGTCGTACCGGACGTAGGTGCCGTCGGCGGCCGACGAGCCCACCGGGACCCACCACAGCCGGAACAGGCCGAGCACGTGGTCGATCCGCACCCCGCCGGCGGCCCGGAGCACGGCCCGCAGCATGTCCCGGTACGGGCCGTAGCCGGCCTCGGCCAGCTTCTGCGGGTTCCACGGCGGCAGGCCCCAGTTCTGGCCCTGCTGGTTGAACGAGTCCGGCGGCGCGCCGACCGTCGCCGCGGTGGCCAGGACGTCCTGCAGCCCCCAGGCGTCGGCTCCGCCCGGGTCGACGCCGACGGCCAGGTCGTGCACGACGCCGACCGGCATGCCGGCCTCCCGGGCGCCCCGGTCGACCGCGGCGAGTTGCTCGTCGCAGAGAAACTGCAGCCAGGCGTGGAAGTCGATCCGGTGGGCCAGCCGGGTGCGCTCGGCGGCGACCGCGTCCGAGCCCGGGTGGCGCAGCTCCTCCGGCCAGGTCTGCCAGGGCACGCCGTGCTCCTCGGCCAGCGCGCAGAACGTGGCGAAGTCGGTGAGGCCCTGGCCCTGCTCCTCCCGGTACGCGGTCACCGCGGTATCCCGGGACGCGGCCAGCGGGAACAGCATCTCCAGCGCGGCCAGCTTGGCCTGCCAGACCGGGTCGCGGACGATCCGGTCGTCCGGCGCCTCCGGGCGTAGATCGTCCACGGCCAACCGGAGCTCGTCGGACGCGGCCCGGTACTCGGGTACGTCGGTCACCCGCAGGTAGAGGGGACTGCGGAACCGGCGGCTCGACGGGTAGTAGGGCGAGTTCTCCAGCGGCAGCACCGGCGAGGGCGCGTGCAGCGGGTTGCAGACGACCGCGCCCGCCCCGAGCTCGCCGCTCCAGCGGACCAGGTCGCGCAGGTCCCCGTAGTCGCCGATGCCCCACGAGTCGTCGCCGCGCAGCGCGTAGAGCTGCAGCATCCAGCCCCAGACCCGGGCGTCGCCGGGCGGGTACGGCACCTGCGCCGGGGCGGCGATCAGCACGGCCTCGGCGGTCTCCCCGCCGGCGGTGGCGACCAGCCGGTGCCAGCCGGGTTCGAGCGGAGGCAAGCTCACGGTGCGCGCCTCGCGCAGCAGCTCACCCACGGTGCGAGCCTGAGTGACGTCACCGTTCTGGGTAGGAAGCTCGGGGCCGGGCTCGGTGTGGACGACCACCGACGGGACCACCCCGGACGGGGTGTGGACCTCGACGGTGGCCGGTGCGCCGGCGGTCACCACGACGGTCGGCGGCAGCAGCCGCCGCCAGGGGGTCGTGTCGGCGTCGGCGAGCGACGCGGCGACCTCGGCCGGGGTGCCGGCCGCGACGCCGAGCGCGCCGAGGACGGCGATCACGGTGTCGGGGGTGACGGTCTCCGGGCGTCCGGTCGAGCCGACGTATTCGGTGGCGACCCCATGTGCGGCGGCGAGCGCGGCCAGGTCCCGATCGATGGTCACGAGCGAAGAACCTACCCAGTTGCGTGGGCCTGATTCGCTAACGGCGTGGCGGATGCGACGGACGTGTCGTTGGACGGTTCTTTTCGGCGGCGGATGCGGCGACGGATCATCGGGGCGCTGGCCGGGGTGGTGGTGCTGGGCGTGCTGGCGTTCGGGGGGCCGCTGGTCTGGACCTGGAGCGTTTCGTCGGGGCACCGGTTCAGCCGGGTGCCGGACGCTCCGGACGCGCCGGTGGCGATCGTGTTCGGCGCGCAGCTGCAGCCGGACGGGAAGCCGAAGCCGTTCCTGGCCGGACGTCTGGACGTCGCGGCCGCGCTGTACCGGGCCGGGCACGTGAAGGCGATCCTGGTGTCGGGCGACGGGAGCGGGACCTCGGGGAACGAGACCGCGGCGATGACGCGGTACCTGGCCGCGCGGGGCGTGCCGGCGGCGAAGCTGGTCGCGGATCCGGCCGGGCTCGACTCGTACGACACCTGTGTGCGGGCGTACCAGGTGTACGGGGTGCGCCGGGCGTTGCTGGTGAGCCAGGAGTTCCATCTGCCCCGGGCGGTGGCGCTGTGCCGGCACGTGGGGATCGAGGCCGACGGCGTCGCGGGGCGGTGCGACGACTGCCGTCAGATGACGCTCTGGCGCAACCGGTTCCGGGAAATTCCGGCCGGGTTCAAGGCGGCCGTCGACGCTGTGCGCGACCGGCCGCCGGTGGTCAGTTCCCCGCCCGATTCGTCAGTTTCGAAGGCTTTGACCAGCTGATTTGGCTGCACCCTACCTGGGAAATGGCACGTGCCGAACGCGTCGGCGCGGATTGCACCCGGGCCTCCTCCGAACGGCGTATTCCCTACTGTTCGGGAGGAGACAGATGAACTGTCCAACGGCCGATCGTGGGAACGGCTTTCCGGGCGCAACCTTGATTCCAGTAGAGAGACGAACCGGGAACCCAGGAAGGGATCAAGGCCATGACTACCAACCTCATCGACGCCGAGGCGCTCTTCGTGAGTGTTCTGCAGCCATCGGATCTGCCGACCGCCGAGCAGGTGCGTGACGCGATCGCGGCCGTGCTGATCTCCTGCGGGGGAGCCGAGGAGTGCGCCCGCCGGCTGGCCGCCGAGTTCGGGGAGCACCCCGAGACGGCGGTGGCCCGAATGCAGTGGGCGATCCAGACTCTCGCTGCCTGAGTTTCGTTCCCGGGTTCTCTCGGCCCCCGTGCGCTTCGTGCGTGCGGGGGCTTCGTCGTTCCGTCGTTTTCGTCGAACCGGTGACGGTGTGTATTCGTTGGTCGGAGGTACGGTGTGCACTTTCCGGGTCGTCCGGATGGATTCAGAAGCCGTACGTACGGACCGTGTGAAGGGCCGAGGAGAGTGGCAACCTGAAGGTGAACGGGGGGCGTCATTCTGGGGATTGGTCTTGCCGCCCGAGGTGCTACACACTGGTCACCCCGGCGAGACGCGACCGTCATGGACGGTGAGGAGCGTGGGGGGAATCCGTCCCCGCGGGAACAGCTTCGGGCCGCGTGTCGGCCTGTAGAACGAGGAGGTGCGGCGCCGATGACGAATCGTGTGCACCGCAGGCCGCGGCATCGGGCGGCCGAGCGATGATCAGTGGCGGTGGCTTCGACCGGATCCGGGTGCCGGTGTCGGCGGACGCGCTGGCGTCCCGCTCACCGTTCCCGCCGATCGCGGACTACGGCTTCCTCTCCGACTGCGAAGTGATGGCGCTGGTCGCTCCCAGCGGGAACGTCGAGTGGCTGTGTCTGCCCCGGCTCGACTCACCGAGCGTGTTCGGCGCCGTGCTCGACCGGGACGCCGGCGGCTTCCGGCTCGGCCCGGCCGACAACATGGTGCCGGTCGACCGTCGGTACCTGCCCGGCACGATGGTGCTGGAGACGTCGTGGGAGTCGTCCGGCGGCTGGCTGATCGTCCGCGACACGCTGCTGATCGGACCGTGGCACCACAACGAGGCGTTCTCGCCCACCCAGCGGCGCGCCCCCACCGACTACGACGCCCAGCACTGCCTGCTGCGGACCGTGCGGTGCGTGAAGGGCGAGGTCCAGGTCGTCATGGACTGCGAGCCGATGTTCGACTACGGGCAGCACCAGGCCCGCTGGTCCTACACCGACCGGGGCTACCACCAGGGCCTGGCGACGTCGTCGAACGGGGAAGACAGCGGGCCGTCGCTGCGGCTCACCACCGACATGCGGATCGGGTTCGAGGGTGGCCGGGCGACGTCCCGGACGCTGCTCAAGGAGGGCGACGAGCGGTACGTGGCGCTGTCGTGGGCCTCGGTGGAGCCGCCGTACTCCTACGAGGACGCCAACGCCAGGCAGACCTGGACCGCGCACCACTGGCAGCACTGGCTGGCCCGGGGCTCGTTCCCCGACCACCCGTGGCGGGGTCACCTGCAGCGCAGCGCACTGACGCTGAAGGGGCTCACGTACGCGTCCAGCGGTGCGCTGGTGGCCGCGGCGACGACGTCCCTTCCGGAGACGCCCCAGGGCGAGCGGAACTGGGACTACCGGTACAGCTGGATCCGCGACTCGACGTTCGCGCTCTGGGGCCTCTACACGCTCGGGTTCGACTGGGAGGCCGACGACTTCTTCAACTTCGTCGCCGACGTCGCCTCGCAGGGCGACCTGCAGGTCATGTACGGGGTGGACGGTGAGCGGGTGCTCACCGAGAAGGTGCTCGACCACCTGTCCGGGTACGACGGAGCCCGGCCGGTGCGCATCGGCAACGGCGCGTTCGACCAGGAGCAGCACGACGTCTGGGGCGCCGTACTCGACTCGATGTACCTGCACACCCGCTCGCGCGACCGGCTCGACGACCGCACCTGGAAGATCATGCGGCGCCAGGTCGAGAAGGCGATCGAGCACTGGCGGGAGCCCGACCGGGGGATCTGGGAGGTCCGCGGGGAGCCGAAGCACTTCACCTCGTCGAAGGTGATGTGCTGGGTGGCGGTCGACCGGGGTGCCCGCCTGGCCCGGTTGCGGCAGGACTACACGCTCGCCGACGACTGGCAGAAGATCGCCGACGAGATCCACGCCGACGTGTGCGAGCGGGGCGTGGATTCGCGGGGCGCGTTCACCCAGCACTACGACACCGAGGCGCTGGACGCGTCGGCGTTGCTGTTGCCGCTGGTGCGGTTCCTGGCCCCGGACGACCCGCGGATCAAGGCGACCGTGCTGGCGATCGCCGACGAGCTGACGGTCGAGGGCCTGGTGCTCCGGTACAAGACCGACGAGACCGACGACGGGTTGCGTGGCGAAGAGGGCACGTTCGCGATCTGTTCGTTCTGGTTGGTGTCGGCGTTGGCGGAGATCGGGGAGCTGGATCGGGCCCGGCAGTTGTGCGGGAAGCTGCTGTCGTTCGCGAGTCCGTTGGGGTTGTATGCGGAGGAGCTCGATCCGTACTCGGGGAAGCATCTGGGGAATTTCCCGCAGGCGTTCACGCATTTGGCGCTGATCAATGCGGTGATGCACGTGATCCGGGCGGAGCACGGAAACTAGGCGCGGTTCGGGTGTGGCCGGTGCCTCGGCCGCTTCGTTGCGTTGTTTCGACCGGGCGGCCGGGGCCGGGCAGTGCTGCTCACGGCCGCTCCGGCCGCCGGCAGCGCGGAGGGGCGGCCGATCTCCGCTACGTTCCCCCCGCGCTCTCCGCGACTTGACGGGATATCGGGGTTATTTCGAGCTCCATAAGCCCGGAAGGTCGTCGATCTGCGCGCCGGGCCGTACGGACACGCGGGATCGACGACTGCCGTAGCAAAACGAGATCGCGGTGCTGCGGAGGCACCCGGCCGTGGAGTTGCGTGGGCGGTGGAGCCGCCGGCTTGTGGAGCTTGTCGGGCCTGCGGGGCGGCAGGTGGGGCCACGGGGGTTCTGGGGCCGTCGGGCGGCAGCGGCGAGGCATCCGGTTGATCGGGGTACCGGCGTGGGATCGGCTGGATGCCCTCGGCTGGGCGGACGTCGGCGGGTTGGCGGGGTGCAGGGGACGGTGGATTGGCTGGGGCCGGGCCGGGTGCGAATGGAGCAATGGGGTAGCCAGGTTCCTCTTGCCGGGCGGGGCGGGGCGGGGCCGAGCCGAGGTGGACCGAGCCGAGCCGAGTCGGGCCGGGCGGGGTCGGGTGGGGCCGGGCCGGGCCGAGCCGAGGTGGACCGGGCCGAGTCGGGCCGGGCGGGGCCGGGCCGAGGTGGACCGAGCCGAGCGGGGCCTGGCGGGGCCGGGCTGAGGCGGGGAGGGGCGGGGCGGCGAGAGGCGGGGCGGGCAGAGGTGGGGTCGGGCCGGGCTCTGGCGGGGAGGGAGGCGGCGGTGGTCGCTGACGGCTCAGCATCTGGCGCGGGTGCTCGGATGCCGCGACCGTCATCCGGTACAGCACGCGGGCGTCGGGTGACCGCCACCGGCCGTCGATCCTCCGGTGCGGCGGTCGCCCGGGCGCGGCCGGGCGGACGACCGGGCCGGCCTCCGCGAGCCTCCGGCGCGGGCAGGAGCAATCCGGCCGCCTGGGTCGGCGCGCGTGTCGGCGCCCGGCCGACACGGTGTAGCCCGGGCGGCGGCGGTGGGTGTACCGCGCCAGTGCTCAGCCCGCCGCCAACGCCCCGTCGCCCCACAACCCGTCCGCCCCGGACCCGGGCCTAGCAACCCTGCGGCCCAGCAACCCTGCGCCCCAGCAACCCTGCGCCCCAGCAACCCTGGGGCCCAGCAACCCTGAGGCCCTGGGGCCCTGCGGTCCCGCGCCCGCGGTCCGGAACCCCCACGGCCCACGGCCTGCGCCCCCCAGGCCTGCGCCCCCCAGGCCTGCGGCCCCGCGGCCTGCGGCCCTACGGCCTGCGGCCCACGGCCTGCGGCCCTGCGGCCCTGCGGCCTGCGGCCCACGGCCTGCGGCCCTGCGGCCCTGCGGCCTGCGGCCCACGGCCTGCGGCCC